>JAKJAE010000246.1 GCA_022707665.1 Chloroflexota bacterium | reverse complement strand
CCATGGCGCTCACAGCGCGTGAGCATCTCAACCAGGAAAGAGTAGCCGCTGGAAAAGATCGTCTCGAGTTCGATTCTCTCGAGCACCTGGCGGCGGTAGCAGCGAAAGCCGGCGGTCGTGTCGTGGGCTTTGAGGCCCAGGAGGATGCGGGCGAAGGCATTGGCGCCCCAGCTTAGCATCTTGCGGGGCAGCGTGCACTCGACGGCCTTACCGCCGGGCACGTAGCGGCTGCCGATGACCAGGTCATAGCCCTGGGCGGCCTTGGCGAGCAGCTCGGGGATCTTCTCGGGAGGGTGGGAGAAATCCGCATCCATCGTGATCGCGAAGTCGGCGCGGTCTTCCATAGTGCGACGGAAGCCGGCGATATAGGCGGTGCCGAGGCCGAGCTTGCCGGCACGGTGGATGACCTGGACACGGCTAGGGTTTTCCGCTGCCAGGCGGTCGGCGATCTCGCCGGTGCCGTCGGGCGAACCGTCGTCGACGACGATCACGCCGAGGCTGGCCGGCAGGGCGAGGAGCCGCGTCACGAGCGGCTCGAGATTCTCTTTTTCGTTATAGGTGGGTACGATGACGCGTGTTGTCATAGGGTCCCTTGGCGCTCAAGCAACGCGGATGTATTGCGGCTCTTGATTGAACCAAGCTGCCATTCTATAACGCTATGCTGAGAGAACAAGCGAGCATAGAGCTCCATTATCATCGGGTCACGGCTTCATAGACTTCTAGCGTCGCGCGTGCGGTCTCCGACCAGGTAAAACGCTGAGCCTGTTGAAGGCCGGCTTCACGTAAGCTTGCGCGCAGGTCGGGATGGGCAATGACGGTTCTGATTGCTTCAGCTAGCCCGTTTGTGTCATAGGGTGATACCAGGAGACCAGCTTGGCCGACAACTTCGGGAAGTGATGCCGCGTCGCTGCTGACCACGGGTGTGCCGGCGGCCATGGCCTCAAGCACGGGAAAACCGAAGCCTTCATACAGCGACGGATAGGCAAACACCGTGGCTGCGGCATACAACGCAGGTAAGTCCACATCGTCCACAAAGCCGAGGATTCGCACGGACGGGCCTAGCTGAGAATCCTCAAGCTTCTTCACAAACTCCCGCGATCGCCAACCTCTTCTGCCGACCAGAATCAGCGGAATGGCTACGCCTTGGGCGCGCAGTGCGAGATAGGCACCCAGAAGCCGTGTGAGGTTCTTGCGTGGCTCAATCGTGCCCACGGTTAGGAGAAAGGCATCGGGTAGACCATATTTATGACGCACAGCCTCGATAGCACCCGATTCGACATGGAAGAACCGCGAATCCACACCGTAAGGTATCACGTGCACTTTGTCAGGTGGCGGGCTGTAGAACTTCAGGGCGTCCCTTTTGGTCGCCTCGGATGGCACGATAACAGCATCCGCGCGCGTCAGGAAGCGTCCCATCGCCAGCTTGAGAAACAACTTGCTGAGGGTCGTGTGCGTGTCGGTCGTCAGGAAGGTCAGGTCATGCAGCGAGAAGACGCTCGGGATCGTGTGAAGGTTGGGTAGCAAGTGGTCAGTTGCGTGGAAGAGGTCGGCCTCACCGATGATCGGGTCTTGGGCGCGGTTCAGATAGTATGCCAGAAGCACGCGTGCCCGCCACGCCTTGTTTCCCCATACGATGACGCGACAAGGCATACACGCAAGATCTGGATCCAAAAGGGGCGTTATGCCGTGGGGTCGGTTATAGAAGGTGCCGCACTGGTGACCGTGTGCTTCTGTCGCCACGGCGGTTGTGAGTCCATGTGCATAACGGCCGATACCAGCCCGGTGATAGACAGCAGGAGAGATGTCGATGACGATTCTCACGAGAGTAGACCCTCATAGACTCTGAGCGTCTGCTGAGCAGTTGCCTCCCAGGTGAATCGCTTCGCTCGAGCCAATCCTCTTTGGCGCAGTTCGTCTTGGAGCGACTTGCTACTGAGGGCCTCCCCTAGGGCATCAGAAAGGGCCTGGATATCATCAGGTGCGATCATCAGGCCGGCATCTCCCACGACCTCGGGCAGACTGCTGGCGTTCGAGGTGATCACAGGGGTGCCGCAGGCCATCGCTTCCAGAGGTGGCAGGCCGAATCCCTCGTAGCGCGAGGGAAAGACAAACAGGTCTGCCAGGTTGAGCAACGCAGGTAGGTGGTCATGGGGAATGTAGTCAGTAAAGCGGACCCGTTCCTCGATTCCCAACTCCCGGGCAAGCTCAAACAACGGCTCTGTGTACCAACCCCGCTTTCCGGCGATTACGAGATGGTGTGCGACGTGTGGTGCGATCTCCCCATAGCTTCGGATGAGCGTGTCAATGCCCTTTCGTGGTTCCAGAGTACCCAAGTACAGTACGAATTGATCGGGAAGACCGTACTGGGACCTGACCGACTCCAGTTGGGCACGGTCATCTATGGGGTGAAACTCCGCTCCGACCCCCAAGGGGATCACGGCGATGCGCTCATCAGCGATACCCATCAGGCGGCAGATGTCCCGGCGTGTGTGTTCGGAGTCGGCGATGATGCGATCGGCCCATCGTATGCTCCGAGGCAGCCAGCGGCTCCAGTAGAAGCGTGCAACAGGCGGCAAGTTGCGTGGAAAGAGCATCCCAATGAGGTCGTGGACGGTCAAGACCACGGGACAGGGCTTCCAGCGTGGCGCGTCGAAGCCGGGGACGTGAAGGATACTCGCTCCAGCTGCTCGAGCGCGGCGCGGCAGAGCGATCTGCTGCCACCACAGTCGCTGATCGGTGCGCAACTCGCTAGATTGGCGCCAGTTCAATTCCAGGATCTCAAGTTCCGACGCAACACGCTGGAGTGCCGCCAGCAAGTTGGCTGTGTAGAGGCCAATGCCCGTCCTGCGGCCCAGGGTGGATTGTGTGTCTATGGCGATACGCATCAACTCGTTCCATGGTCTTCGGCCGAAAGGACACTGCGGCCATGCTCGGGAACGGATGGCTGTGTAGCTCCTGGCTTGATAACCTCGAGTTCGTAGCGGATCAGCTGTGCTGGCAGGATATAGGCAAAAAAGCGCTCATACACCGTTGGAAACCGCCGTGCGAGCCAGTGAGCGCCCACCAAGTGCTGCACACGTAGCCCTCCCAGACGTGGGAGCCGCCAGAAGTAGAGCTCGACTCTGGTGCGGCGGAAACGGGAGCGGGTATAGAGGTCGAACTCGGGAAACTCGCCAGTGAAATAGTCGAAACTCCGCATCGAGAAGAACCGCTTGTGCGTTGGGTCGGTGTAAGCATCAACACTGGTGAAATACGGTGCGATGACCTCAACGCGTCCCCCCGGCCTGGCAATGCGATGTATCTCCTCCATGACCCGGACGATATCGTCCAGGTGTTCCAGGATCCCATCACAATGGACGACATCAAACTGGTCGTTTGGAAAGGGGTAGGGGAACCGGTTGAGGTCGTGGATGACATCGGCGTCTGAGTCTTGGTTGAAGTCAACACCGACTGATCCGGGCAGTTTGCGCTGCCCACAGCCAAGGTCGAGAACGTTCATTTGAGAGAATCCCCCTCATGTCCCTGCACTACCCGCACCGTTGCCCTCCAGATTGCACCGAATGGCCCTTACCTGTAGAACGGTGCGGACCGTGCAACCCTTATAGGTCAAGGCAACGTGCCAGAACTACGTCCTCAGCTCGGCGTACGTTCGTCGCCGCATCATAGTGCACGGAAGCGTATGCGCGTCCCTGCACACCCATAGTATGCCTGAGTTCATCGTTTCCCAGGAGCGTAGTAATCGCTTCCGCGAGTGCTTCAGGGTCTTGTTCAGGCACCAGAATGCCGGCCTCGCCGTTCGGCACGTACTCAGGGATGGCGCCGCTGCGTGTCGATACAACGGGCACGCCGCAGGCCATGGCCTGGAGGTTGGCCATGCCGACCTGCTCCTCCCATTTGCGTGTTGTGATCGACGGCGCCACGAACACGTCGCTCTCGCGGATGAGAGTAGGAATGTCGCGATTCTTCACCGTGCCCAGAAGGTCGACGGAGCCGCCCCACGACGATGAGGCCATAGTCGTCTCGATGGTTTCGCGGTCAGGGCCATCACCCGCCAACGTCAGCCGGCAGTCTGGGAAGATGTCGTGCACCTGCCCAAAGGCGGCCAGGAGGTCCAGGATGCCCTTCTCGCGGGCAAGTCGCCCCACGAAAAGGAGTCGCTTTGCCGCTGTTGCCTGTCGTTCAGACCGAGGGAAAAACTCATCCAGGTCCACTCCCCACGTGCCGTACATCAGGTACTGCACCTTGGTTTCGTAGTTGCCAACCGAACGTATGTTCCGAAGGGCTCCCTTGTTTACGCAGATGATCAGACTGGCGTACGCAAACACAGGCCGTAGCACAGTCCTCAGCAACCTGGAGAAGATCGAGCCGTGCTTCACCGCCAGGGGTCGGTTCTCCAGCGTGGGAACGATCAGCGGCAGGCTGCGGCTTCTGGCCGCTAGGTACGTGGCATACAGATAAGGAAGGAGCCGGATAGAGAAGGGCTCCACTCCTTGAATGACATCGGGCGATAATCGCCGCACGAGGCGGTAGAGTTCAGTTGGAGAGCCGTAGGCTATCAGGTTGGCATCCCAGTCCTCAGTGACCAGATCGTGGTAGGGTGCGCGGCGGTAGAGATGTGCAATCTCCAGACGGGTGAAGTAGCGCAGTGGGGCAATCAGATCGCGGCGGATGTCCGTGCTGGCGATCGCGAATCGGGGCATCGCTTTCTTCGCAGAGCTATCCGCCATTGCAGACCTCCTGGTAGAGCCGCTCTAACTGGTCGATGAGGTGGGGCCAGGCGAAGGTGGTTTCAGCGCAGTGACGGGCGTTCGCTCCGAGTTGTGCTCGTCTTTGTGGGAAGGCAAAGAGCGTGCCGAGTGCTTCAACAAACCCTGCCTTGTCTACGAGCAGCCCGATCTCTTGGGACTCAAAAAGGCCTGTTACGTCCCCGACAGGACTTGCCACGACGGGGCGCCCGGCAGCCAGATAGTCAAGCAGCTTGTTCGGAAACCTG
>JAKJAE010000245.1 GCA_022707665.1 Chloroflexota bacterium | reverse complement strand
CTGGTCCACCTATGCCGTTGACCACGACGGTCCGCCCGCCCAGGTACGCTGTCTCAACGGGGACATTTCAGCAGAGGTCCAAGCCTTTGTGGGAATAGGAGGAGCGTACGCGCTGCCTGACCGGTTCGAGGCAGAGGACGCAGACCTGTATTCCTTGCTCACAGCACATAGCACTAGCACCGACCTGAGGATCACGTTGCTCCACGGCGCGTTTGATTCGACGGTGCCGCCGATCGTCTCCGAGGACTTCCGACAACGACTTATCGCTGCGGGCTATGCCCCGACGTTGGCCCCCTATGACAGTGGGCACACGATTCCTCGAGATGTGACGGTGGAGGCGGTTCTCGGTTCCAAGCCTTAGGCGCGGCGCTTCGCGGTTCCGGGTGACAGCGGGGCCAATAGGTATATTGGCCTGAAGGTCGATGGCAAGACTGCTCTGACCCACTACACTGGAGCTAGAGACGGCGAGAGGAGGCGACTATGGAATCCCTGGCCAAACACCTGACCGACGAGCTCTTCTGGACGCAACCCATGGCTATGCACCGGGCCTATGAGTTGCAGTCAAGTGGCCTTGTGGTGGCCACCCTGGAGTTCGAGACTGCGTTCGGGTCGCTCGCGACAGCCCGCGCCGATGGCGATGCCTGGTCGTTCAAGCGTATGGGGTTCTTCCGGCCCCACGTAACAGTGCGCATCGCTGGGACCGAAGATGACCTGGCCGTCTATCGTCCGAAGTGGACTGGCACTGAGGGCGAGCTTGCCTTCCGCGACGGCACCATCTTCACGTGGACAATCACCAACTTCTGGGCAACGCGCTACGAGGTGAAGGACTCCGCGGGTCAGACGCTCGTCGAGTACAAATCGGGAGGCCGCGATAGCGGGCTCAGAGACTTCTTCCGGTCGCAGGCCACCGTGACCGTCACCGACGCCGGACGCAGATATCGGCAGACGGGGCTGCTCGTGCTGGTAGGCTGGTACCTGATCCTGCTACAACAGAGTGACGCTGCAGCAGCGGCAGTCGCGGCGTCGAGCGCAGACTGAGATCCGACCGCTTGTCCAGTGCGCCACCACACCGGAGGCGCACTATGAGCCTGAGCCGCCTCAACGGGAGCGGTGGTGCAGGTCGGCAATCGCGAGAGCAAGGAGCCGTACGGCGAGAGGTAAGGCAGCTTCATCGAAGTCGAACCCCGCCGTATGATGCCCGTAGCCGCCCAGGTCGGCACCGAAGCCGATGCTCGTGGCGAGTCCACCCTGTTGTTGGACACGGTGCATCATGAAGGTGAAATCCTCACTTCCGCTCCCCGATCCAGAGGTGTGCAAATCACATCCGGCTAGCTCCGTTGCCAGCCTGCCGATGCGCTCGGCCAGGTCAGCATCGCTGACCGCACTCCGGGCTTCGCCCATCGGTCGAATGTCCAGCTCACAGTCATACATCGCAGCCGATGCCCGCAGCACGCGATGGGATGCCTCAACCATGTAGTCGTTGAGCTCCGATGTCGCGCCCCGGGTCTCGATGGCAAGGTATGCGGTAGGGGCAATGACGTTCCGCCCCTGCCCGGCGATCAGCCGCCCCACATTGATCCGCGTTACGCCATCGGCGTGGCGCGGGATCGCATGCAGGTTCAACACAGCCGTCGCAGCAGCCAACATCGCATTCCTGCCGAGCTGGGGCGCGCCTCCGGCGTGTGCCGGGGCGCCGGTAAAGTACGCGTCGAATTTGCTGGTCGCCAGAAAGCCGCCCTTTCCCGGAACTACCCGACCTGTGGGCCAGCCGCTGTACAGATGGAGCCCCAGCAAAGCGTCCACGCCCTCAACGACCCCGGCGGCAACCATGGCCTTCGCCCCTCTAACGCCTTCCTCCGCAGGTTGAAAGATGAGCTTCACGGTGCCACTGAGGCAGTCGCGCAGGCCAACGAGGACCTCTGCCAGGCCCAGGCCGATCGCGGCATGGCCATCGTGCCCGCAAGCGTGCGCCGCGCCGGGGTATACCGAGCGGAACCCCTCGCGCATCGGGCGATGCGTTGGCGCACTGCTCTCTTCGAGGTCCAGCGCATCGATGTCGTGGCGAACCGCAACGGTCGGCCCATGACCGCAGGCCAACGTGCCCACAACCCCCGTGAACCCTCCCTGCACGGCCTTAAGGTACTCAGGGTCCCCACCCTGCTCAGAGGCGCGCACCCACGCAGCATTGAGTGTCTCGGGTTCCGGGAGGCCCATTCGGGAATCAGCATCGATGACATCCCGTCCAACCGCCACATCAAAACCAAGTTCCGCCAATCGCCGTGCAATGCGTGAAGCCGTCCGGAATTCCAGCCAGCCTGTCTCAGCATAATGATGGAAGTCCCGGCGGTCCGCGACAAGACGATCCCGGATCTGATCCACAAGCGCATCCACTCGTGACAGCACCGTTCGTGATACATCACATCTCGGCGGCTCAGCCTCACGTGTGGAAACTGACTCACAAGGTGTAGAGTTCAACGTGTCGCCTCCATCGTTACCCGTGCCCCTTCCTACCCCACACACACTTGCCGTGGAGGAAAGCAAACAGCGCCATCAGCTCAGGTGAGCAGGGATTGGACTCACTTTCTTCACAGGAGGCCGCACCCTGAAGCAAGCGAACAGGCACCGTGCCCGATGCAAGTTTCGGAATGCTGCTATGGCCGTGCTTGCGAACGACCGGCAGCTCAAAGAGACTCACCGACCACATAACACGCGCACGCACCGGTCACGCTGGCTCTGGGCATCGCAATATGATAGCACCGAAGGCCATGACGTCCAAAGCCGATTGGCATAGCCATGCCTTGTGGTATGATCGTTGTGTGTTTGGTGCAGCGCTCATGCGCGCGCGATGATGGCCGACAGGCCCGCTGGGATCGGCCCGCGCGCGCCAAAAACCTGGCTGGAGGTATACCTCAAATGAAGAACATCGCCCTGATCGGCGTCGGTTATGTGGGACTGGTCAGTGGGGCGTGCTTTGCCGACCTCGGCAACAAGGTGACATGTGTCGACATCAACGAGCAGCGCATTGCCAACCTCAGGCAAGGCATCATGCCCATATTCGAACCAGGGCTCGAGGAACTGACGCGGCGCAACGTCAAGGCAGGCCGCCTTGCGTTCACCACGTCCTACGCTGAGGCCCTGCAGGACGCGGACTTCGCCTTCATTGCCGTCGGCACTCCGTCGGACGTTGACGGGCAGGCCGATCTACGCTATGTGCGGATGGCCGCAGAATCCATCGCCGATGTCATGGATCACTATCTCATCGTCGTCAACAAGTCCACGGTGCCCGTTGGCACCGGCGACTGGGTGGCCGATATCATCCGCACCCGCAGACCGGACGCGCCGCCGTTCGACGTTGTCTCGTGCCCCGAGTTCCTGCGCGAGGGATCGGCGATTAGTGACTTCACCAGTCCCGACCGCGTCATCCTGGGCTCGACGAACCGCGATGCGGCCGAGAAAGTGGCCCAGATCCATCTGCCCCTGCGCACTACCATTATGATCACCGACCTGCGGACCGCCGAGATGGTCAAGTACGCCTCGAACGCGTTCCTTGCCGCGAAGATCTCGTTCATCAACGAGATTGCGAACATCTGTGAGGCATTGGGCGCGGATGTGAAGGAGGTCGCCTATGGCATGGGCCTCGACAAACGTATTGGCCCGGCGTTCCTCGATGCCGGCCTTGGTTGGGGTGGCTCCTGTTTTCCTAAGGACGTGAAGGCACTGGCCTCTATGGCCGAAGTCGAAGGACGGCACCCACATCTCCTCCACGCCGTTATGGACATCAACCGGGATCAGCGCCATTCGCCGGTGCGCAAGCTGGAAACCTTTCTGGGCCGGGACCTCCGTGGCAAGGTCATTGGTGTTCTCGGGCTCGCCTTCAAACCCAACACCGACGATATGCGCGATGCCCCATCGATCGACATCATCCGCAACCTGCAGCGCAAGGGTGCCGTGGTCCGTGCCTACGATCCTGTGGCGATGCCACGAGCCGCCGAGATTCTCAGTGACGTGGAAATGATGGACAGCGCCTACAGCACCGCCGAGGGTGCCGATGCCCTCATTCTCGTGACCGAATGGAACGAGTTCAAGAATCTCGACCTGGAACGCGTGCGCGCCTCCATGGCCCAGGCGATCCTCATCGATGGTCGCAACATCTACGATCCGGTCAAAGTTCGGCAGTTCGGTTACGAGTATGCCGGCATTGGCCGTGGCCACGAGGGCCGTGGCATTGGCCATCCTCTGGACGAGCCCGGCCTTGCCTGAGGTATCGATCCACGGGACCATAGCACCTGCGGAGCCAATCAGGGCCACGCTGGACAATGGTCTACGTGTCCTGGTGAGAGAGGCCCGCACGGCACCGGTGGCCAGTCTCTGGCTCTGGTGTCGCGTGGGCACACGCCATGAGCATACGGGCATCACAGGCATATCGCATTGGCTGGAACACATGTTGTTCAAGGGAACGAAGCGATGGCCCGCAGGACTAGCGGACCGGCGGATTTCACGTGAGGGTGGCGTATACAATGGCTTGACCTGGGGCGACTTCACGACCTTCTTCGAGACGCTGCCGGTAAGCAAGCTCCATCTCGCCCTAGACATCGAGTCCGATCGCCTCAGCCACGCCCAGTTCTCGGAAGCTGATGTAGAGTCGGAACGAACGGTGATCCTCAGTGAACGCCAGGGGCAGGAGAACTCGCCCCTTTTCCTGTTGAGTGAGGAGGTGATAGCGGCCGCCTACCGCGTACACCCCTATGGCCACGAGACGATCGGCCACCGGTGTGACATCGAGGCGATCACATATGCGGACCTCCGGCACCACTATGCGAGCTACTACAGACCGTGCAACGCCATTGTCACCGTGGCCGGTGACTTCTGCGCCGACGAAGTCGTCGAAGCGGTGACGGAGAGCTTCGGGGCGCTGGGCGGGGATGCCCCGCCACCGCCGATGCGCGCCGTCGAACCCCCCCAGCGGGGAGAGCGCCGCGTCACGGTAGAGGGGGCAGGTGAGACCTGTT
>JAKJAE010000244.1:4735-5012 GCA_022707665.1 Chloroflexota bacterium | reverse complement strand
GCGCGGTGGACGACCGGCGCAGGGATGCCCGCCAACCGCGCGACGTGGATGCCATAGGAGCGATCGGCGCCACCAGGCACGACCTTGTGCAGGAAGATGACGTCGTGCCCCTCCTCGACCACGGCGAGGTTGAAGTTGCGGACGTGCGGCAGGTGCTCCTCCATCTCGATCAGCTCGTGATAGTGGGTGGCAAAGAGCGTCCGCGGCGGCGACGGCCTAAAGGCCTGCAACTGTTCCACGGCTGCCCAGGCGATCGAGATGCCGTCGTAGGTGCTGG
>JAKJAE010000244.1:0-4725 GCA_022707665.1 Chloroflexota bacterium | reverse complement strand
GATCAGCGCCGCCGGGCACCACCTTTCGCAGAAAGATAACTTTACCTGCATCCTCGGCGACCGAAACGTTGAAGTTCTTCACCCGGGGCAAAGTACCGCCAAGCTCAATCAGCTCATGATAATGAGTGGCGAACAACGTCTTGCAGTGTAACCTGGGATGATTGTGAATGAACTCAACCACCGCCCATGCAATCGAAACGCCGTCGTAGGTGCTCGTGCCGCGCCCCACCTCATCGAGGATCAGCAGGCTCCGCGGCGTGGCATGGTTCAGAATGTTGGCGGTCTCGACCATCTCGACCATGAAGGTCGACTGACCCGCAGCCAACTCGTCGGAGGCACCGATGCGGGTGAAGATCCGGTCGACGACGCCAATCCGCGCCTCGTCCGCCGGGACGAAGCTGCCAATCTGGGCCATCAGGATGATGAGCGCGGTCTGGCGCAGAAAGACGGACTTACCCGCCATATTGGGGCCCGTGACGATGTGGATGCGGCTCTCGGCGTCCATCTCCAGATCGTTGGGCACGAAGGGCTCGCGTTGAGCGCGCTCGACGACCGGATGGCGCCCGCCGGTGACGTGCAGGATAGGGGCCTCCTCGAACGTGGGTCGCACGTAGCGATGGCGGACGGCAATCTCCGCAAGGCTTGCCATCACGTCGAGGTGCGCCAGGGCTCCGGCGGTCGCCAGCAACGCCGCAGCGTGGCCCGCTACGCGCTGGCAGATCTCGGCGAAAAGCCGTGACTCCAGCTCGGTGATCCGCTCCTCGGCGTTGAGCACGAGGCTCTCGTACTCTTTCAGGTCGGGCGTGATGTAGCGCTCGGAGTTGACCAACGTCTGCTTGCGGATGTAATCGGGGGGTACCCCCGCAACGTTGGCCCTGGTGACCTCGATGTAGTAGCCGAAGACCTTGTTGTAGCCGACCTTGAGCGTCTTGATACCCGTACGCTGGCGTTCCTTCTGCTCCAGCCCGGCAATCCATTCCCGGGCGTCCTTGCTGGCCAGAATGATGCCATCGAGCTCGGCGGAGAAGCCGGGACGGATCAGGCCGCCGCTGCTGAGCTGGGCCGGGGGCTCGTCGACAATCGCCGCGACGATGAGGTCCAGGACCTCCGGCACGGGGGTGAGTCCCACGAGAAGTGAGTCCAGGCCCACGCCCTGCAGAAGCTCAGTAAGGGCGGGCACGCACGCCAGCGCCGTGCGGATGCCCTCCAGGTCCCGAGGGCTGGCGCGCTGGGCGAGGACCCGCGTGGTCATGCGCTCAAGGTCCGGCACCCGCTTGAGCTGCTCGCGCACCCTGGCCCTGATGACGCCATGGTCGACGAGGCCCTGCACCTGGTCGAGCCGCGCCTCGAGTGCGGCGATCTCGAGAAGCGGTTGGGCCAGCATCTTGAGCAGCAGCCGTCCCCCCATCGGCGTGACGGTCTGGTCGAGCACGCCGAGGAGCGAGCCATCCTTCTCCCGCCGCAGCGTCTCGGTCACCTCAAGGTTGCGCCAGGTTGAGGCATCGATCGCCATGAAGCGATCGGTGGCGTAGGTGTGCAGGCCCGTGATCTGGGGCAGGAGGCCCTGCTGGGTCTCCTGTAGATAGCTCAACGCAGCGCCCGCCGCACGGATGGCCAGGGGCTTGCCCTCACAGCCGAACCCCTGCAACGTGCGCACCTGGAAATGCTCGATCAGCGCCTGCCGGGCTGCGGATTCCTCGAAGCGATAGCCGGGCCAGGGCGTGAGAACGGCAGCGACGGTGCCCTCGAGCGCCAGCTCTGGACGCTGGCCCCTGTCGTCAGGGTCGCGCTCCTTCCAGGAGCCCACCTTGGGGATCAGGACCTCCCGCGGGCTCAGGCGCGCCAGCTCCTGGCGCACGAGCGCGAGGATCTCCTGTGCAGAGCCATCGCTCAGTTGGGTGACGGCGAACTCACCGGTCGAGATCTCGGCATAGGCAATCCCTGCGCGGTCGCCCTCGATCACGACAGCGGCGAGGTAGTTGGGCCGCCGCTCATCGAGCATCTCCGGTTCGGTCAGTGTGCCCGCGGTAACGACCCGCTCGACACGCCGCTCCATCGGACCGCTGCCGCCAGGCTCACCCACCTGCTCTGCCAGCGCGACCCGGTAGCCCTTCTCGATCAGCCGGGCAATATAGCCCTCGACGGCGTGGTGCGGAACGCCCGCCATCGGGACCCGGACGTCCTTGGAGACCGGACGCGAGGTAAGGAAGATGTCCAGCTCCCGCGAGGCAATCTCCGCGTCTTCATCGAAGGTTTCGTAGAAGTCGCCGAGGCGGAAGAACAGAATCGTATCCGGATACTTCGCCTTCAGGTCCAGATACTGCTGACGCAACGGCGTCGTGTCGTTCGTGGCCATGCGCTCAATTATACGGGAGAGCACTCGATGGAACAAGGACCGCCGTCCGATGACGGTCCTTGCACGTCGTTCTGCCGCCGCGGCTGGCCACCAGCGCTCAGCAAAGTTGATGCCTGGGGTTCGTAGGTGCGACTTTAATCGTTCCGGTATCTCAACGTGCCGCAGCAGAACCGATAAATCGGCACCTACGAACTAGAATGCGTCCCCTAGTCAGACCCGGTACCCAACCCCAATGCGCGTTCCAGCGCTGCATCTCTCCCGCTGAGCATATCCTCCATTGTGCGCTCAACCGGGATGTCGGGACGGACACCCCCATCGCTCGCCGCGGGGTCCGGAACCGCCGTATAGTAACCCCAGAGAGGGATGCCCACGACCAGGCGCGAGTTCGGCAACGTCACGATGGCAAAGAATCCGCTGTTGTTCCCGCGGTACCCCCCACCTGTCTCCTGTCCGATGAAGGTGGCTCGCCCGTTGGCTTTCGCAATAGCCGCGAACTCAGAAGTCACCGAAAAGCTGCGTCCGTTGATCAACACGGTCACATCGCCAAGGAAGGCATTGGGCATGGGCTTCTGCTCGCGCAAGTTGCTGTGGCGAGTCCAGACGAAATCACCACTCTCGTCCTTGGCGATAAGCATCCGATAGAGCGGGAAGTAGAAGGGCAACTTGGCATGCTCCCGGAAGCTGAAAGGGCGCCGCTGGGTGACCGTGATCCGGTCATAGTAGCGGAATGGCTGGTCGGTCAGGTACGCGTAGAGGAGAGCGCCGTAAGCGTCCTTGCCGCCTTCGTTGTCGCGCAGGTCGATGATCAGGCGCTCCACCCCCTTGCGCTGGATCTCCTCGAAAGCATCGCGCAGGAAGCGCTCGAAATCGACCTCGCTGGACTCGAGCCAGAACGAACGGATGGTCAGCAGCGCTGTCTTCGCATCAGGGAACGCCAACGCTAGCGGCTCCGCTTCCAGCCGCTGGCTCTCCTGCCACGCAATGAGCTGTGTGTGTGGAATGCCCTCGACTGAGACCGTCACCGGTTCCCCCGCGCCGGGTGCCCGATAGGTTACCTGATATGGAGAAGCACTGTCGATGAAGGTGCTGTAGTAGGCACTGAAGGCGGTGCTCAGCTCAAGGGCCTTCGCGCCAATCGAGATGCCATCGGCGAAGGAAACCCTGTCCACAAGCCGCGACAGGATCTCGACCATCGGCACCCCATCGATTTCCAGAACCTCGGACCCGGTGGGGATGGCACCATCGGTGCTCAGATCCGCCTGCACCCAGGCGCGCGACCCCTCGACGAACAGGGATAGGGGTAGCTGCGCATCCAGGTTGTAGTAGTAGAGCGTCTCAAAGTTGCGCTCCGGGTGAAACTTGGTATGCCCGCAGCGGAGTGCCACAATCGCCGGATTGAGGAGCTGGTAGAACGCCTGCTCGGACATAGGCTGGTCAAGCTGAGCAGCGATGTCATCGAACAGCGCGTCAAACTCGGCCTCTGACGTGTAGCGGTAGATGCCCGGATGGGCTTCCTCGAGCGCCGTCCGGAAGACGCCGAAGTCCTCGGCGAGCATCGCCGGTGACAACACCGGAGAATCCGCTGACTGAGCCAGAGCCGTCTGATCCACCACCGGCGCAACGGCAAGACCGATGACACTGAGACCCATCAACACCTTCCTCCAACATCCCATACGATTGTCCTCCTGCGTCGTGTCTTTGGCAAAGGCGAGATCGCGTCAACACCGGCTCCCGGCCCGGATTCGCGTCTCCCTAATAATATATATTATACTATTTTTAATATATAAAATCAAGCACCCACGGTACCTCACTGCCCCAGATCAGGCAAGATGCGCGTCTCGCCTTTGGATTTCGCCCAATGTTGGAGCACCAGCAAGCTTCCCAACTTCGGAGTCTGGGCGATAATGCCGGTGGCGGCAGCCAGGAGCTCAGGCCGCCGATCAGGGGAGGCTATGGCGGGAGACGACAAGAGCACCGACCAGACAGCACTGCGCGGCAATCCATCGTTCGTCTGGCGGGCGGGCCAGGAGCGCCGCCTGGCCATGGTAGCCCGGGCGGTAACGCTCGAGGGCCAGCGCGTCCTCGATGTGGGATGCGGCGTCGGTATGTACACAGCGGCATTTACCCGAGCAGGCGCGCACGCCTTCGGTGTTGAATTGGAAACGGACCGCGCCTGTGAAGCCCACACTCAGGTGCCGCGGATCGCCCAGTCGGTCGGCGAGGCCCTTCCGTTTGACGACAACACGTTCGACGTAGTCTTCTCGCATGAAGTGCTGGAGCACGTACGCGACGACCGTCTCTGCGCCGCCGAGATGGTGCGCGTGACCCGCCCGGGGGGACACATCGTGATCTTCGTGCCCAACCGCCTC
>JAKJAE010000243.1 GCA_022707665.1 Chloroflexota bacterium | reverse complement strand
GCGAGGAGACGGCGCCGCCTCGGGGACGCCGTCCGCGCCAGAAGCCAGATCCCCGTGATCGCCAGGGGCAATGGGAAGAGACGGGCCGCCAGGTAGGTATAACCCGTGAGGCCAAGGCACACGCCCGCCGCCACGGTCCATCGCCAGCGCCCCGACCGCAGCCCGCGCCAGAGCGTGGCGACCGTCAGCGCCTGCAACAGCGGCTGCGAGATCGCCCGGAAGCCAAGCCGGCTGAGCAAGACGTGAGGAAAGGCCACGGCCATCCAGCCTGCAGCAAAGAGCGCGATGGCAGCGGCCCCGGTCCGCCGCCCCAGCAGCCCGCGAGTCGCGGCGAAGGTCGCGGCGACCGTGAGCACACCCACCATCGCCGAAGCCAGCCGCAGCCCCCATGCGCCCGCACCATCCGTCATCGCAACCCAGGGCGCGGCGGCATAGAAGAAGAGCACCTCCTTGCCGGTGTAGGCGCGGATGAACAGGGGCCGGTCGTCGCCCGCGACAATCTCGCGCGTGAGCACCAGATTGGCCGCCTCGTCATAGTGCAAGCCCACCGGAAGCGCCGGAAGCGCAGACAGCCGGAGCAACGCCGCGACAAGGATCACCACCACCATACTCCAGCGGATCGGGGCAGGCAGATGCCGGTTCAGCTTTCGGGCACGATCGTCGCTCACAGGGGTATTATAGCCCAGCCACCTGCCGGCACTCAGAGTCCGCGGTGCCGGGGACCTGAAGGGCAGGCCCCGCCGAACTCGCAACCGCCCTCAAGGCAGACCCCCGGTCCCCGGCACCTCTCCGCCCAAGTGCCAGGCACTTCGCAGGCGTTCCGACGCCCAAGTGCCAGGCACTCAGAGTCCGCGACCTATCCCGATTCCCCGAGCAATGCTATAATCGCGCCCGTGAACAACACTATGACCCATCGCGCGCCCTCCACCTGAGGCGCATCCGTTACCCCTATGCGACAGTGGCTCAAGGAACTCTGGTCGTACCGCAACCTGGTCTACAACCTGGTCTCTCGGGACCTGAAGGTTCGGTACAAGAACTCGGTGCTGGGCGTCGTCTGGTCGTGGCTGAACCCACTGCTGATGATGCTCATCTTCACCTTCGTCTTCGGCGTACTCTACGAGCGCCAGGACCTCCCCAACTACCACATCCTGTTCCTGAGCGCGATGCTGCCGTGGAACTTCTTCGTCGGGGCCGTGATGGGGGGCATCCCCAGCGTGGTGAGCAATGCCAGCCTGATCAAGAAGGTGTATTTCCCGCGCGAGGTGCTCCCGATCTCCGTCGTGCTCTCGAGTCTGGTGAACTTCCTGATCGCGCTCCCGGTCTTCTTCATCCTGGCCGCGCTCTCAGGGATCTGGCCCACCGCTTATGTGCTCCTTCTGCCCATCCCCATCCTGATCGAGGTGATCTTTGCGATCGGGATCGCGCTCATCCTGGCGACGCTCGAGGTCTTCTATCGCGACACGCATATGCTGATGGACGTGGGCATGCAGGCCTGGTTCTTCCTGACGCCCGTCATCTACCCGGTCAAATCGTTGCCGGCGCAGGTGACACTGCTGGGGATCACGTTCAACCCTCAGCTCTGGATCTTCCGCCTGAACCCCATGGCTTCGATCATCAACACCTATCAGGACATCCTCTACTACGGTACCCTCACGGCCGTCGACTTCCTCTCACGGACGGCGGTCACGGCGATCCTCATCTTGATCTTTGGCTACTGGTTCTTCCGCCACCACAGCGGGAAGTTCGGCGAGGTTGTGTAGGCTGTAGGCACGATGCGTGAGCTGCATTATGCACGCTGAGGGCAAACAAGGGTTTCAGTAACACACAGGAGGTCACGATGTACTACGGAATGTCGTCCAGTGCGCTTCAGAAGATGTACGTCCAGGGCAGTCTGGCCAACGAGGAAGGAAGCTTCGTCTTCGAGATCAAGAACCTCATCGACTCGGGCATGGTCAGCGGCATCACCAAACTCATCGTCGATGGCAAAGACGTGCCGGTCGCCGATGTGACGGTCGAGTTGGCGGGCAAGGTGCGCGAGGCCAACTCGTCCATGTACGTCTCGTACGGCGCAGTCCTGAAGGTCCGCGTACCGGGACAGCTCGAGGCGGGTGAGCACACGATCCAGATGACGGTCAACGCGCCGGAACTGGGACAACTCACGCTGCCGGTAACGGCGACGATCTAGCACAGGCGAAAACCCTCTGAGCTCCCCGGCTGCGTCAGATGGTGGCTTAGCGCAGAGAGCTCAGAGGGTCTGCCCGCAAGTCGAGCCCTTGTCAACTTCGACCGATATGGTATAATCCTGGTCGCGAGGTGAGGGGCTGTAGCTCAGTTGGGAGAGCACTACAATCGCACTGTAGGGGTCAAGGGTTCGAATCCCTTCAGCTCCATCCAGGGAGCGTAATCCCTGAAGCTTACAAGAGAAAGACATGGGCCTGTAGCGCAGCTGGGAGCGCATCACAATGGCATTGTGGGGGTCGTGGGTTCGAATCCCACCAGGTCCACACAAAACGGGGCGACCACGTGATCGCCCCGTTTGCGTTGTGATCAGCCCACGGTCAGATCAGGAAGATCATCGTCATGACGATGACGACTGCCAGCGCCGGCAGCAGGTTCACGGTCTTGATGCGCTTGATCTCCAGCAGACCCAACCCGATCCCCAGGATCAGCACCCCCCCCACGGCAGTGAGTTGGCGGATCAGGACGTCCGGGAAGAGGGTCTGAAACTGCGCCGCGAGGAGCGTGAGCCCGGCCTGGACGATGAAGAGTGGTAGCGCGCTGAAAAGAACGCCCACGCCGTAGACCGACGCCAGCACGATCGACGTGAAGCCGTCGAGGATCGCCTTGCTCAGAATGAGTGTACGGTCGCCGGTAAGTCCCTCGTTGAGCGCGCCCACGAAGGTCATCGATCCCACGCAGAAGATGAGGAAAGCCGTGACCAGGCCTTCCGTGAAGCGCTCGTTCTTGACCTTGATGCGCGCCTTGAGCGCATCACCGAGCGCGTCCAGACGGACATCTAGCTTGAGCACCTCGCCAAGGATGCCCCCAAAGATGAGGCTGAAGATGAGGATGAGGAAATCACCCTCGACCTGCAGCGCCATCTGGGTGCCCAGCACAAGGGTCGCCAGTCCAACTGCCTGAAAGATGATCCCCCGGATGCGCTCGGGAAGGCGCTGGCGAACCAACATGCCAAGGATACTGCCGACGATGACGGTTGCTGCATTCACGAGCGAGCCGATAGGCATGGGACACTCCAGAGTTTACGAGTAGGTGAGGCGTGCGCGGCAGACCAGGGACCCCACGCAGACGCCGGGCGCTCAGTACCCCAGTTCGCGGAGCTGGGCGACACGGTCCCGCCAGCCAGGTTGGACCTGAACCCAGAGCTCCAGGAAAACGCGGCCCCCGATGAGACGCTCGAGCTCTGCGCGCGCCTCGGTGCCGATGCGCTTGAGCTGCTGCCCGCCCTTACCGATCACAATCGCCTTCTGCGAGTCGCGCTCCACCCAGATGGTCGCCCCCACGTGGAAAACGCCGTCCTCGCGCCGGTGGTAGTCCTCGATAAGCACCGCAGCCGAGTGGGGAATCTCCTCGTAGGTATACCGCAGGAGGGCCTCGCGGATCAGCTCGGACGCGATCTGGTGCTCGGTCTGGTCCGTGATCTGGTCGCCGGGATAGTAGCGCGGGCCCACGGGCATCCGCGCCAGGATGTGGTCCCGCAGCAGGTCAAGGTTGGTCCCCTTGAGCGCGCTGACGGGGATGGAGTCGGCATAGCCCGGCAGCAACGCCCAATAGGATTGGATGCGTGCCTCGGCCTGCGCCAGGGTGAGTTGGTCCATCTTGTTGAGGACGAAGAACACGGGCCGGGTCGCAGCCTTCTCCTGGAGCAGGCCTGCGATCGCCCGGTCCTCATCGCGAGGTCGCGCCGAGACATCGACGACAAAGAGGATCACGTCAGCATCGGGGATCGCGCTGACGGCCTGGTCGACCATGATCTTGTTGAGGCGATGGGGCGGGCCTTGGTGAATGCCGGGGGTATCGATGAAGATCATCTGATACTCGGGCGCCGTGAGGATGCCGGTGATGCGGTTGCGCGTCGTCTGCGGCTTGGGCGAAACGATGGCGATCTTCTGCCCGACCAGAGCGTTGACCAGCGTGGACTTACCAACGTTGGGGCGGCCGATCACGGCGACGAAACCCGAACGGTGACCTTCGGGGACGTCAGCCGTCCGCCAATCCTCGGGGGCTTCGACCTCGCCGTCGCGAACGGCCGACCCGCCGCTCTCGGCAAGGAAGCGCTCGATCAGGGCTGAGGACTCAGCATCGGCTGACGAGTCAACGTCGGCTGAAGGGTCAGCATCGGCTGAGGACTCGGTGCCCGCAGGAGACTCCTCCACGGGCAGGTCATCCATGTCGTCATCCCCTTCCGGTCGAGACGCCGGCTGTCGTTTCCTGGACTGCGTCATAGGATCATCCTTCTCTGACGAGGTAAATGCCCGGAAGGCTGATCAGCGTCGTCGCGCCCTTGATCAGCAAATTGGCCCAGAAGATCGACCAGACGACGGCAGTCGGCAGCACGCCGCCAAAGGCGATCCACACGAAGATCAGGCTATCCACAGGCACGCTCAGGCTATTGCTGACCAGGACCCGCGCCCACTGATAACACCGCGTGATCCGGTTCACCCAGAGGTGATAGATCTCGGTATCGAGCAGTTCACTGACGACCTCGGCGACGATGCTCGCAAGCACAATGCGCCAGACCGGGTTCAGGACCGCAGCAAACGCTTCCTGCAGGGGCCAGGCCGGATCTGCGGGCAAGCGGGCCAGGAAAGCAAAGAAGAGCGCCATCAGCAGGTTGATCGCCGCAGCAGCGACGACCAGCGTGCGCGCCGCATTGCGCCCAAGGAGCTTGTGGACGACGTCGCGCAGCGTGAAGGTGAAGGGGTAGATGAAGGTGCCACCGTCGATACTGAAGCCGCCGACCTGGGCAATCTTGAGGCTACCGATATCCGACATC
>JAKJAE010000242.1 GCA_022707665.1 Chloroflexota bacterium | reverse complement strand
TCTTTAGCGAGGCCGACGTCGTATCGCTGCACACGCCCAACCTGCCTGAGACCCGTGGGATGATCACCGGTGCGCACCTCGCCTCTATGAAAGAGGGCGCCACCTTCATCAATACGGCGCGGGGCGCCGTCGTGCGTGAACAGGAGATGATCGAGGTACTCGGCGCGCGCCCCGACCTTTATGCGGTCCTGGATGTCACCGATCCCGAGCCTCCCGTAGAGGGCTCGCCCCTCTACACCTTCCCCAATGTCATCTTGACCCCGCACATTGCAGGCTCGATGGACGGAGAGTGTCGACGGATGGGCCAGTATATGGTCGATGAGTGCCGGCGCTATCTTGCCGGCGAGCCGCTCCGCTGGTCGATTGACCGCGAGCGAGCCAAGACGCTAGCCTGAAAGAGAGCAGGACCCATGGCTCATTACTCCGATCACCTGACAACCGAAGTTAGGCTCGAACGCATGCGTCCAGAGGCAATCGCTGCAGCCAAGGCGCAACAGCCCTCCATCTATGTGCCCTTTGGCTCGATCGAATGGCACGGCTACCATAACCCGGTGGGACTGGATGCCGTGAAGGCGCATGAGCAGTTGGTAGGACTGGCGTCCCACATCGGCGGCGTAGTCTATCCACCCGTCTACTTCGGCGCCGGTGGTGGCCACACCGACTGGCCGAGCTCCTTTATGATCTCGCCCGAGCCGATGACACGGATCGTCACCGAGCTCCTTCATGGCTTCGAGCGTGACGGTTACCGCAAGGCAGTCCTCCTCTCGGGGCACTACCCCAATCGCACGGAGTATCTGGATGCGGCCCGCGGTGCCTACCTTGCCGCAGGGGGCACGATGGCTGTGATGGTCCTCGTCGAGAATGAGGCGCCCGGCGCCAGCGGCGACCATGCGGCCAAAGCTGAGACGTCGTATATGCTGTACTTGCTGCCCGAGCTGGTCGATATGGACCGGCTAAGAGCGGGCCGGCAGGACGATCTCGGCGGGCCGGACGAGAGCGTCAACTGGATGGGGTCCGAGTACGCAGGCCACCCCAACTATGGCCTCGTCGGCATCGACCCGCGCGCCTATGCATCGGAAGAGGTGGGCCGCATTTCCACAGAGGCGCTTCTCAGTTTCCTTGCAGCGTGGGTGAAGTCAGCAGAGTCATAAGGAGAGAATGATGTCACACCTCCCGATCACGCGGATGACGTTGTACAAACACGGCGTGGGTTTCTACGAGCGCCGGGCAACCCTGGCGACCGACAAGATCGAGCTCTCCTTCCGGGTGGAGGAGATGGACGATATCCTCAAGAGCCTCACCGCCATCGACTGGGACGGAGGACAAATACTGGGCATCGACTACGCCACGCCTCAGAGCCGTGACGAACGTCTCGAAGGCTGTTCGATCAGGCTGAGTGACTCGCGCAGTCTGCAGGACCTGCTCGTGAGCCTCCGCGGGCGCCGCGTCACCGTGCTTCTCGATCAGGCAGAAGCGGTCACCGGCACGCTCGTGGGGCTCGATGACGCCCCGACGCGCGAGCCGCTCGCCACGGCCCTGGTGTCCGTCCTGGGTGACGGGGCCGATCACGTTCGCGTCGTTCCACTCGCCCGCGTTCAAGGCGTGCAGATCCTCGACGAGCGCGGGGCCGGCGATTTCCGCTTCTTCCTGCAGACGTCCCTCAGCCAGGAGGCCTTCCGCAGCGTCACGATACGCCTCACGCCGGGTGAGCACGACCTATCGGTCAGCTATATCGCCCCGGCGCCCACCTGGCGCGTCAGTTACCGCCTCGTCGCGGAGCCTGCGGATCAGGACGCCCCAGAGCGTATCCTCGCCCCAGGCAGCGGCCGTGCCCTGATGCAGGCATGGGGCATCTTTGACAACCGTCTGGAAGAGGACCTCGACGGAATCCAGCTCTCACTCATCGCCGGAATGCCCATCTCCTTTGTCTACAACCTCTACACCCCCTTCACACCGGAGCGCCCCCGGATCGAGGAGGAAGCCCGCGTCGCCAAGGCGCCCGTAGCCTTCGGTGCCGCCCGCGATATGGCCGGCGCCGCAATGGGGGCTGCCGCTCCGATGGCTGCCCCGATGGCGGAGTCGCTGCGCGCCGCAGCGCCAGCGCGGATGGCGAAAGCAGCGCACCGCATCGACATTGACGCGATGCAGCAGGCCGTCACTGCAGGGTCGGCAGGCACAGCCCTGGGCGAGCTCTTCCAGTACACCATTGCCACGCCGGTCACCGTGAGTCGTGGACAATCGGCGATGGTCCCGATTGCCCAGGCCACCCTGAGCTACCGCAAGGATCTGCTCTATAACGGACGCAAGATGGCGACCCATCCCGTCGCGACACTGCGCCTCCAGAACGAGACTGGGCTCACCCTGGAACGTGGCCCTGTTACCGTGATCGAGCGCGGCGAATACGTGGGCGAAGCCCTGATCCCCTTCACCGTCGTGGGAGATGAGCTTGTCGTACCCTATGCCATAGAACTCGGTGTTAGAGTGAGCGAAACGACCAACACCTCACGCGAAGTTCGCGGCTTGCAGATCAAGGGGGCCTTCCTGCAGTTCGAGGAATGGGAAATCCACGGACATGAGTACCAGCTCAGCAACCGCACGGGCGATCCCGTCACAGTTCTGGTCGAACATCCACGCAACGCACAATACGATCTCTTCGACACGCCCGACCCCAAAGAACGCACAGACGACCACCTGCGCTTCGAGGTGCTGGTGCCTCCCCGAGGCGAGGCCAAGTTCACGGTCCGCGAACGCCAGCTCCAGTGGCGCCGTGAGGAGATCCAGCGCCAGTCGTATAGCGTCCTCCAGCGTTACCTGCAGCAGGGCCTGCTCAAGCGGCAGGATCTCGATCAGCTCACACGGCTTCTGTCGCTCTGGGAGCAGATCGCAGGTCTCGAGGCCCGCCTCGTCGAGATCGGCAAAGACCGCGAAGCAATCTTCAAGGCCCAACAACAGATCCAGGGGAACATGCAGGCCCTCGGTCAGACGGGCAAGGAAGGGGCACTCCGCGTACAGTACGTCGAGCAACTCGAGCAGAGTGAAGCTTCGCTCAAGGGGCTCGGTCAACAGGAGGCGCAAGCCAGGGCCGAAATCGAGAAACTGCGGCAGGAGATCGACGCCCAGCTCAAGAAGATGGGATAGCGTCCCGTCTGTCGCCCCTCTCGGACCGCCGAGCGACCGGGTCATCCTCCCACACTACGTGCAATGGCGTTGAGAATGGGCGCCATGGGCTGCCGCCCATTCTCAACGCATCACAGCAGGCAAGAAGCAGCGGTGCGGATTGGTGCCCGACACCTTCAACGCGACGTCGCGCGTGAGCCCATCCACGCTCAGCAGAAGTGTGCCATCGGCACGCGCTGTCGCGAACGTCAGTGTCACGACCGGTCGACGGGTCAACGCGGTCGCGTAGGGGTCCCACCACTCGACCTGGTACGCCTGTCCCGGCACAAACCCGGGCAGGCTCAAGACGCCTGACGCTGCCAGCACAGTGCCTCCCGACGCCACCCGTGCCCACGTATGGTTGGCATTGTCAATCCACAAGAGCGTTCGATCCGTGAGCTGATCCTGTGTGCCCCACGCACGAAGGGCGCCGGACGTCTGGCTGATAGCGATGCGTTGCCCTTCGGTCAGGTCCGTCCCGATCTCAACAAAGCGGCCATTCGACAGCGCCTCGCCCTCGACGAAAGACTCGTAGGCAGCAAGCATAGCGTAAAGGTCGTACGACTCGCCGCCCAAGGTGTACTCGGCGGCGAGGTTGGGGTACCACTCCCCATCACACGTCGAGCCGAGGGTGCCCACGTGCGCCCATAGCTTCTTGTGGTAGTAGATGCCGGCAGTGTCCTTGGCGATCAAGGGGTGCTGGGGCCCGGTTGCGGCCACGGCAACGCCCCCCTCCCCCCGCACGATCGGTTTGTCGTAGCCAAAGGCATGCCGATACTCGTCGAAACGTAGCGTGCATTCGCGCACGTAGGCGGCGGAGTCATCCCAGACATTGCTAATCAGCTCGCAGGCCTCGCCCGTAGCATCACATGAAGACCCGCTCTCGTTCGCGTACCAGTGCTTGTCCGAGTAATCCATCAGGTCGCCGCGCACCGGATCAGTCCAGAAGCTCTCGACCCACCATCCCCAGAAGGAGTTAGACATCAGGATGTGTCGCGGAGAGAGATCGCGCACGACGCGAGCGATGGCGAAGGCGGCGTCCTGTGCCGCAGCATCGAAGTTGTTCTCATTCGCCAGCTCAAGCGAGTGCAACGCTGTCGAGTAGGACCACCGGGCGACAAAGTAGCGGGCATAGGCTTCCTGGTACCAGCGTGCAGCCAGCCCGTCTGCCGCGTAGAAGTTAGCGATGTCCCACGTGCCCACGGATCCGTCGGGCAAGAAACGTGCCAACAGCGCATCATTCTTATGGAAGAGCGTCAACTTATGGTAGACGCCGTGCTGTTCCGAGAGGCGCATAACCTCATCGAGCAATGCCGCCGCCCGCGCATCGACGTAGACGTGGCTGTCGGGGTCTGAGCGCAGCAATAGATTCGGGCCCCAGTCGCCATTGCCGCTCTCGTCGCGCTGAAGGACAAGCGAGTGAACCAGGACACTCCCGCCCTGAGCGCTGTTGTAGGGTGCCGGGGCATCTGCCGAGACATAGAGACCCCGCACCCCGACATTCAGCGAGGTATCCGTTGGGCCTGTCTGAACCTGGAGCACATAGTCCTGCCAGCCATCGGCTCGCACCGTGCAGGTCCCGCCGTTTGCCTGGTGATAGGTGCCAGTCGGCGAACAGATATCAAGCGTGCCGCCCAAGAGGCTGCCAAGCTGGGGCCGCAACACGCGGTCACCCTCGACTTGGGCACGGAACGTAAGCCGGTAGGTCGTGTTGGGAATGACGGGCAGCGTCTGTGACGAATAGTAATAGGGGGCATAGCTGTACAGCTTGCCCGCCGCGATATCGGCCCCTTCGGACGTCGTCCAGCCATCACCAAACACCCAGTTGATCCTGATCGTGTCAGCAAAGGACGCCAAAGAGGCA
>JAKJAE010000241.1 GCA_022707665.1 Chloroflexota bacterium | reverse complement strand
TGCGACGCCCCGCCCCTCGTCATCGGGCGAGGAGGTCACGTGATCCAACAGCCGGCACTGCAGCGGAAAAGCCCGGGGTTCTTTCCGGTTGTGCGGGGCAATGCGCGGGTCATCTCGATCACCGAGGGCATTGCAGCTATCTCGTTCCAGTGGTACCGCACCTATGTGTCCCTCTACATGGTGGCACTGGGCGTTACAGCGGTTCAGCTCGGGTGGCTCGAGAGTATCCTCATCTTTACCCAGTTCATCAGCACCCTCATGGGCGGCTACTTCGCCGATCGTTTCGGGCGAAAGCGCATGCTGGTCGTTTTCGATATTCTCTGCTGGGGTGTGCCGATGGCGCTCTACGCCGTGGCGCAGAACCCCTGGTACTTTCTCATCGGCCGGTTCATCAACGGTTTTGTCTACATCGTGGTTCCCAGCTTCCAATGCCTCTTCGTCGAAGACGTGCCCGCAGAGCACCGGGTAGCGGTCTTCCGGATGGTTCAGTTTCTGACATCGGGCGCTCGTTTGTTGGCGCCGGTAGCGGGCGTTCTCGTCGCCGTGATGGGGATCATCCCGGCGGGTCGCGTGTTGGCGGCAATCGTCATGGTTTCTTCGGTGAGCATTGCGGTCTACCGCCAGTTCGCGCTGCAGGAGACGAGCATGGGACGCGAGCGGATGGTCAGCACACTCAATCTGCGTCCCAGAGAGCTGATCCAGCAGTACAAGGAAGCCATTCGGCTCATGGTTGGAGATCGCCGCGTACTCATCTTTATGGTCGTCCGCAACCTCCTTGGATTCAGCACCGTGATCTGGACGACCTATTCCACGGTCTACCTGGCCGATGGGCGTGGTGTCGGGCTTGCCGATGCCACCATCTCGGTCTTTCCCTTTGTCTCTGCGGTTGTGACGATGGCTGTGATTCTGCTGGCGGGCCGGCGCACCGATGGGCGGGAGGCCCTGGGCAGTTTGGTTGCGGGACAAGTCCTGAACATTGTGGCGTGTCTGTTCTTTGTCATCTCGCCAGCGGGCACGCTGATCTGGGCACTTCTGTGGGCAGTGGCAAGCGCTCTGAGTGTCGCGGTGTTCCGGCCGGCCAATGATAGCTATTGGGCGAACATCGTGGGTGATCGAGAGCGGGCGCTGATCCTGTCGGCAAGTGGCGCCCTGGCTGCGCTGGTCACTCTGCCGGCAGCACCCCTTGCCGGGATCCTCTACACGACGTCACCCCGTGGTCCCTTCGTGCTGGGCATCGTGGTTCAGATCGTGGCGCTGGGCCTCACGCTGTTCCTGCCGCGCGAGGGGACAAAGCAACAAGCGGTCTGATCGCTCACAATCCCATTGCAGACCGGACGGCTGCCACGACCTCCTCGGCTTGCCAGCGTGCACGAGCCTTCGTTGCCGCGTCGAGGTGCGGTGAGCGGTGGTCGTGGAGCCACTCCCCTCCATACGCGTCGCGATAGGCCTGGGGAAGGGCATCTGGCAGCGTCTGCCCGGACATCACGGCGAAGGCCAGAGCCCATGATCGGGGCACGACGTCGAGGTTGTAGCCCCCACCTCCACATGCCAGCCACGGCATGGTCGCGAGGCTGGAGAACACGCGGAACAGCGCCTCGTGTCCCTCAGTGGTCAGAGCCATCGTTGTGAGTGGGTCCTGGTAGTGCGTGTCGACGCCAAGCTGCGTGACCAGGATGTCGGGTGCGAAGCGCTGAATCAGCGGCGGAACCAGTGCCTCGAAAGCCCAGAGGTAGGTAGCATCGTCGGTGTTCGGTCTGAGGGGGATGTTGACGCTGAAACCGGCGCCCTTACCGCGCCCGGTTTCCTCGACGAAGCCCGTGCCCGGGAAGAGCGTCCGCCCGTCCTGGTGCAAGGAGATCGTCAGCACCTGGTCGGACTCGTAGAAGGCGTTCTGTACGCCGTCACCGTGGTGAGCATCGATATCGACGTAGACGACGCGCTGACCCTGGGCGACGAGATAGGCAATGGCGATGGCGACATCGTTGAAGATGCAGAAGCCCGACGCACGCGCTGGCGCGGCGTGGTGCAGCCCGCCGCTGAAGTTGAATGCGACCTCGCATTCGCCCGCCAGCAGTCGTTCTGCGGCTTGTATGCCTCCGCCCGCTTTAAGCCCGGCGCTCTCGTACATCCCGCGGAAAACGGGGTTATCCCCGGGGCCGAAGCCATAGCGATGCGCGGGGATGCGATCGTCGCCGGTGCTGAGGCGCCGCACGGCGTCGACGTACTCGGGCGTGTGAAAGAGGGCTAACTCCTCATTGGAGGCCATTCGTGGAGTAACGACCTCGACGTTGGGTGCATCGAGAGCGCCGTACGCCGTGAGTAGCGCTACTGTGCGGGCCAACCGCTCGGGCTTGAGTGGGTGCTTTCCGCCGAACCCCACTCGCCAGAGGTCGGGCGAGGAGATGAACACAGCGCGGCGGGTCTGTGGCCTAGCGTCAGTGGAACGAGCGTCGTGACCCATAGAGCCTCCTCGCCTGCGTGATATGTCCATGATACTCCGACTCTGCCCGTTGTCCCAGCGACCGGCGATGGCGCTGCCTGTGTGTCCTCGCTCCTGTTGCTGTGTCCAGGTTCGCCGATTCGCCATCCAATGATATAACAACTCCATCTTGGTCAGGAGGTCTGCGTATGGCTCAAACAAGTGTCTATGAGACGGTCATGGTGCAGTTCAGCAGAGCGGCGGACCTGATGGGGCTGGATCCCGAGATCCGTAAGATTCTGTCCAGCACAACCAACGAAATCGTCGTGAACTTCCCCGTGGTGATGGATAGTGGCTGCGTGCAGATGTTCACAGGCTACCGCGTACAGCACAATAACGTGCTGGGACCTTACAAGGGCGGCCTGCGCTTCCACCCCGCAGTGAATATCGACGAGGTTCGCGCTCTGGCGGCCTGGATGACGTGGAAGACGGCCATTGCAGGAATACCCTACGGAGGGGCAAAGGGCGGCATTCAGATGCGTCCGTGGGACTACAGTCCCGCGGAGCTCGAGCGGATCACGCGGCGTTTCACGTTTGCGCTGGGAAGCAATATTGGACCGGAGTACGACATCCCGGCACCGGACGTGAACACAAACGCCCAGATCATGGCCTGGATATTGGATACCTACTTGCAGATGATGCCTCCCCTGGAGCGCAACCGCTGTGTCCACGTCGTGACGGGCAAGCCGGTTGAGTCGGGCGGCAGCGTGGGGCGTGATAAGGCGACGGGGCAGGGCCTGGTCTATGTGTTGGAGGCGTGGGCGAAGGATTACGACTTCAGATTGGACGGTGCGACCTACATGATCCAGGGGTTTGGCAATGTTGGCTCGTGGTCGGCACGTTTGCTCAAGCCCCACGGGGCGGTGCTGGTTGCGGTAGAGGATCATTCAGGTGCGTTGGTCAACCCCAATGGGATTGATCCTGATGCGCTGGCGGCCTATGTGGCCATGCATGGCCGGGCCCAGGGATTCGAGGGCGGTACGCCTGTGGATCACGAGACGTTCCTGCGGACGCAGGCTGATTTCTTCATCCCTGCGGCGCTAGAGAATCAGATTACGGCGGAGACCGCCCCTCTGTTGAATGTCAAGCTCATGGTCGAGGGCGCCAATGGGCCGACGGATGTCGACGGAGACAGAATCCTGCAGGAGAAGGGGATTCTGATCTTGCCCGATGTGCTCTGCAATGCGGGCGGTGTCATCGTGAGCTACTTTGAGTGGCTACAGAACAAGCGTAGTGAGTTCTGGGACCTGGCAGAGGTCGACGGTCGGCTACTCAAACAGATTCTGAGTGCCTACCGTCGCGTGCGCGATGCAGTGCAACGCTACAACACGGATTGGCGCACTGGTGCCTATATCGTCGCCCTCACCCGGTTGCAGACGGTGTATCGAGAGCGCGGAATCTTCCCGTGATCCCTGCCCACAGGAGACATGAGGTCGCAACAGCAGCTCCGGCATCACGATCTACTTTATCTTCCACGGAGGTGTTCCCTTGAAACACGTTCACAACCTTGCAGGGCTCGATTGGCGCGTGGCAGGGTTCCAGCCTCACGCATGGCGGTTCGAGCCGGAGATCGAGATTGGGACATCGGCCCGAGCAGAGGTCGCGGCAGTCACTGCGTCTGTACCGGGATCCGTGCAGCGCGCACTGCTCGATGCGGGCCAACTGCCCGATTGGGCCATCGGCCTCAATGCGGCTCAGTGCGAGTGGGTCGAGAATCGTCATTGGGTCTATGAAGCCGTCATTCCTGACGGCTTTCTGACCGACGGCGCAACGGTGCGACTGCGTTGCCTCGGCCTCGATGGCAACGGGGTCATCCGTCTCAACGGGAAGGAGTTGCTGGCATTCGACAACAGCTTTCTTCCCTACGTTGTGGATCTGACCCCGCACCTTCGGTCGTCAGGCAACCGGTTGCAGATCGTCTTTGAGTGCCCCCCTCGCTGGCTGGGGCAGTTTGGCTATACCTCGCGGATGACCGAATGGAAGACTCGCTTCAACTACCACTGGGATTGGACCGCGCGGTTGGTCCAGATCGGGATCTGGGACGAGGTGCTGCTGGAGGTTGTCAATGGCGCCGAGATCGTGGCACTCGATGTAACGTCCGATGCCACGCTTGACCCGGTGGCTGGGAAGCTCCGGATCGCGGGCGCGGTTGATGGGCTTGCTGCATTTCTTAACGTCTCGCTGGGCCAGAGAGATGCGGGTTCAGATGCCGTCGCGGTACGTTCGGAGAGCATAGCCCTGGATGCGGGCAGCACGAGCTTCGACCTCGAATGGGATGACCTTGCTGTGGCGCTCTGGTGGCCCAACGGCAAGGGGGATCAACCTCTCTACACACTGCAGATCGATCTCCTCGATGAGGCTGGAACCGTCCTCGATCACGTCGAGCGTACGGTGGGTTTCCGGCACGTCGAGTGGCGTCCCTGTGAAGGAGCGCCAGAGGGTGCTGACCCATGGATCTGCGTCGCCAATGGCCAGCCGATCTTCCTGCAGGGGATCAACTGGACGCCGATCCGCCCCAACTTCGCGGATGTGGACGCCGGCGAAGTCGAGAGGCGCCTC
>JAKJAE010000240.1:4790-5039 GCA_022707665.1 Chloroflexota bacterium | reverse complement strand
GAGCGGGCCGTTGCCGCCATGGGGATGAAGGCCAACCTCAACAGCCATTGGGGCGATGCTGAGGACAACGGCGTGATCGTCGTGCGGTTCCCCGAGGCAATGGCACTGCTCGAGGCGACCTGGACCACCTTCGACCACGGCGTGCCGACCGGGCCGATCGTCTACGGGACCACGGGAACGCTGGTTGTCGACCAGCGCGATGGTCGGCCGGTCGTGCGGCTGGAGCGCGGGCACGGCAACACCACGATC
>JAKJAE010000240.1:0-4733 GCA_022707665.1 Chloroflexota bacterium | reverse complement strand
GGAGTATATCCATCACCTCGAGACAGGCGAGCCGCTCCATCCTTCGTTGGGCCTCTGGTTCAACGTCGATGTGATGGCCATTCTCGACGCGGGCGTCCGCTCCGCGGCAAGCGGCAAGCTTGAGACTGTCGACAACGCCACCTGGCGGATTGGGTAGCGGCAAGGCTTAGCGACCGGGGAGAGCGGAGACGCATCCCCGGTCCCTCATCGCAAAGCACCAGATCCCAGTCCTCGTCACCCATCCCTTGCTTCACAGGAGTCACCATGCGCAAACACGATCGCTCTGAAGAACATACGACATTTCAGGAAGCTAGCCCCTATTTCCCCGAGACCGACAGCCGTGCCGATGTGGCCATCGTCTATGGGTTGAACCCCACGTTTGAGGAGCGCGTCGCCCGCTGGCGTGAAGCTGGGTACCGCATCCACGTCATGACGGGCGTGGCCTGGGGCAGCTACCAGGACTACGTGCGCGGCGAGTGGGATGGGAAACAGCACTATGACGATGCCCAGGCAGCCGCCGGCGGGTTCAAGCTCGAGCACGGCCTGTCCCAGGGGCACGACTGCTTCTATATGATGCCTAGCAAGACCTATGCCCGCTATCTCAGCGAGGGCTTGCACCGCGTCGTCGACGCCGGGGCACTGGCGATTCACCTGGAAGAGCCCGAGTTCTGGGTTCGCGGCGGGTATGGTGAGGGCTTCCAGCGCGAGTGGGCCGAGTTCTACGGGGAGCCCTGGAAGGACCCTGCGTCTTCGCCCGACGCGCAGTATCGTGCCTCCAAGCTGAAGCAGTACCTGTACACGCGGACGCTGGATTTCCTGTTCCATGACCTCAAGACCTATGCGGCCGAGAAGGGTGTGGCCGATTTCAAGTGCTACGTGCCGACGCACAGCCTCGTCAACTATGCCCATTGGCGCATCGTGAGCCCTGAGAGCCAGCTCCTGACCATCCCCGACTGCGACGGTATGATTGCCCAGGTCTGGACGGGCACCTCGCGCACGCCGACGGTCTACGGCGGCGTCCCGCGCCAGCGCACTTTCGAGGCTGGCTATTGTGAGTACGCCGCGTGTGCTGCGATTGTGCGTGGCACGGACAAGCGGGTCTGGATGCTGGCCGATCCGATCGAGGATAACCCGACCTATTGCTGGGAGGATTATCGCGTCAACTGGGAGTGCACGGTGACCGGCTCGCTATTGGTTGCCGGCAGTGTGGACTTCGAGATCATGCCGTGGCCACGCCGGGTCTTTATGGGCAGTTACCCAACCCACAACCTGATGGCGGATCCACTGCTGCCGATGATGGATGACTATCTGACCCGTCTGAAGGCTGCCGCAGAGGCCGAGAAGCAAGGGGTCGACGACAGCCAGCAGTCTGAAGAGAGCCAGATGCGCCGTCGCTATCGCTGGATGGGACGCGATCCTGAAGAGGTGTGCGCCGACACACAGCGTGCCTTCGACCTGTTCCTTTCCTTCTACGCCGAGAAGGGGCAAGAGAGTCGCCGCGAGACGTTGGGATTTGCCAATCTGGCGACGGAGTCCGCGGAACTGCGCTTCGGCGACATCCGCGCGACAGCCAACGGCCTCTACCGCGAGCTGGCGACTTGGGAGGATCAGGCGGACGCCCAGCGCATTCGAGATGCGCTGGCCCGTTTCATGCACCGGCCCACGGATGACCTGGCGACGATCCCGGAGTCCTACAGCACCGAGCTGCAGGTGGTCTTCAACGCGCTGCGCGATATGGACTGGCCCGGAGAGGTGACCTACCTTCACGGCATGGCCGGCATCGGCCTGGGCATTGCGGATTCGCTGATGTTCCAACGCGGGGATCCCGAGCCGAGCGATCCGGACATGTCGTCGCTCTATGGGCTGGCAATGCCACTGGTGAAGCACGGCGTTGCGCTGGACATGGTGCAGCTCGAGCGCGCCGGCGATCCGGGGTATCTGGACAACGTGCGTGTTCTTTTGTTGACCTACGAGGGTCAGAAGCCTCTGTCGTCCGCCGTCCACGATGCGTTGGCTGCCTGGGTGCACAAGGGCAATGTGTTGATGCTCTACGGCACGGGCGATGCTTACAACACCGTCCGTGAATGGTGGAATCAGGATGGCGCCACCTACGAGCGCCCGCAGGATCACCTGACGGAGCTGTTGGGCGTTGGGCGCGACCCCGCGGCGGGGAGCTATACAGTCGGGGCGGGAACGCTCATGGTCATTCCGGCGTCGCCGGCAGCGCTGGCGCACGACGTGGCGGGTCCGGCGCAGGTGCTCGAGCGGGTCGAGGATGCGTGCAAGACCGTAGGCCTGCCGTGGGCGACCGGCAATCACCTCGTCCTGCGACGTGGCCCCTACGTGGTGGCTGCAGGCATGGACGAGTCGACGAGCGACGACACCTTGGCGCTGACCGGAAGCTACGTCAACCTCTACGATCCGGCCCTGCCCGTGGTCGTCGATCCGCTGATCGTGCCCGATACGCGCTGGTTGCTCTACGATCTGGCGCGGTGTCCGGGCCAGGCTCAGCAGACGTGGGCATGGGTGATCGCGGCGGCGGGGCGGGTGGAGGACGAAGTCGCCGGGGCGACGGCTCTCACCTTCACGGTCGAGGGTATGGCCAAGACGATGTGCGCGGTGCGGGTGCGCGTGCCGTTGGCGCCGGTATCGGTGCAAGCAGGCGGCGTCGAGATCCCCGTGATCTGGGATGGCGCCTCGCGTACTGCGTTGCTCCGTTTCCCCAATGACCCCGCCGGAGTCAAGGTTCGGGTCAGTTGGGGCGTGTAACGCTTCCAGGAGCTCGTGTAATGATAAGGACGACCTTGCGAAGGTTTCCGGACCTTCGCAAGGTTTCTGCTAAGACCCGGCGGACAGAGCCCCTCGCAAGGTGCCCCGATTCCAATCGGCGCAACCCTGCAAGGGTGGAGAGCCATCACCGCAAGGCCTCTGCCCCATGGGTGTGTCTGGTCCTGGTGCTGGGCAGTCTGGTGGTGGCGTGTGATGCGCAGGAGGTAGTCTTGACGACAGAGAATCCAACGGCGATGGGACGGTGGTCGGAGGCCTGGGGACAGTTTGCGCCTGAGCCGACCCTGCTCAAGTTGACCCACGCCTATACGATGGGGCCTTTTGACCATACCGACTATCGTGGACTCGTTGAGTCACATGCGCCGGAGCAGGGGCCAACCCCCACGTCGGCGTTCGACCCCAGCATCACGGCGACCGGCAAGGACGGCAAGCTCCTGCGGTGGCAGACGCGGGGAAGCCTGGAGGGGACCAACAGCGCCATGTTGGACCTGGGCTCGATTCTACCCTCGCAGCCCTGGAGCGTCCTCTACGTCTATGCCGAGGTCGAGGTGGCGGAGCCGCAAATGGCGGAGTTGCGATTGGCTGGCCCTGATGCGGTGGTGGCCTGGCTCAACGATGAAAAGGTGTACGCTCCGACGATCCCATGGCCCGCGAACCTTGACGACGATCGGGCCCTGGTAGGTCTAAAGGCCGGCACCAACCGGCTGCTGCTCAAGGTCATGTACACAAGCGCGGCGTGGCGGCTGCAGGTGCAGGTGGCCAGCCTCGGCGGCGCCAAGCCGATCGTGGCAGGGATCGAGCGCGTGGCGGCGGGCGCGCCGGATCCGACGACGCGGATGGTGGCGCGCTATGCCCTCGTTGAGGCGACGGCGGCCATGGGCGATGAGCAACGGGCGAACCGCGCTCTGGCTGCGCTGAAGGCTGACCCCATGGCAACGCAGTGGGATGTGGCGTGGGCCGATGCGATTGCGGCGCGCCACGCGACTACCGCGAGTTTCATGCCGATCCGGGATGTCGACATTGCCTACGAGCCGGTCACGACCGTTGCCCCTTATGAGACCTTCTGGCCTCAATCTGCGGCCCCGGCGCATGAGCTGCAGGTGCTCGACGTGAGTATGATGGAACCGGAGATGGAGTTCGCGATGAGCGTGCTGCAGGGTCTGGTGAACCGCACGCAACCGCGGCTCTACCTGCTTCATACGCGCTATGCACGCCAGGATCAGATGTGGCTCCTGGAGCTCCAGAACGAAGGCTACGCCGACCATAAGGTCAGCGTCGATGAGGTCTGGGAGACGTTCGGTCCCGAGATCAAGGGTGCCGTTCTCTATGACGGGGCGATTATGGATGAGATTGGCGCCTACCGCTCCGATCAACTCAACCAGACGAACGTTCTCATGATGATTGGCGCGCTGGAGCAGGCCGTGCCCGTGACAGCCGAGATGAACGAGGCCCTGGGCTTGCCCGTGCTCTTCGATGCCCGCGGCAAATGGGCGAACCAGTATGACATGATGTGCTGGGCCTATACCGAGCTCTTCCCCCGGATGAACCAGCGCATCCTGGCGACGAACTACCCGGGCATCTTCCTGCTCACCGACTACCTCGTCGAGCACCAGATCTTCACGTTTTGGTTCCCGGAGAAGCGCACGTTGCCCGAGGAGATCTTGCTGCGGGGCATCTTGGCCTCGACCCCGCCGAATACGCCGATCGTGGGTTGGTGGTTCGACTGGATGCCCAACCCCAAGGACCCGCTTCACCAGGAGGCTGATGCCGTGATGGAATGGCCGGGACTGCTGCGGGGGTCTTACTTCGGCAAGGTCCTCACCCCGAGCCACGAGGCGACCAATCTCTCGGTGCATTCCGGCGTGGCGGTAGGTTCGTGGACGCACAAGGAACCCGCCATCCCCACCCTGGAATCCGACAAGGTCTACTATGCCCACGTCATCTCC
>JAKJAE010000023.1 GCA_022707665.1 Chloroflexota bacterium | reverse complement strand
GAGGCTGGGCTATCCTACCTGGCGCACTATAGCGGGGATGCAACGTACGATCCGGCCGATGGCCCGTGTGAGGTTCTCGTCCCGCTACCTACTGCGGTAGAGTTGCTCTACTTCCGGGCCCACCCGCTGAGTGACCAACAAGTGCAGCTAACGTGGGCCACGGCGCTGGAGGTGGATAACTTTGGCTTCAACCTGTACCGCGCCAACGTCAATGATCTTGCGGTGGCGCGCGCCGGCGGACCGATTCACTTTGAGCCGGCGGTCACGCAGGGAAGCGGCTCAGGCGCAACCTACACTTACGTCGATACCGCGCCTGTCGCCGGCTCCTGGTGGTACTGGTTATCGGATGTGGATACTTTCGGGTTCGAGACGTTTCACGGTACGCCAGTGAACACTACCGTGCAGTCCACCCTTTTCCTTCCATATCACGTCTATCTTCCCTGCATCGGCAGGTGATGGTGAGTGCGGCGGGCCGGTCAGGGCTACCAAACGGCTGACACCAGAGTGAGGTCGGCATGGTCTTGCAGCAACGGAGGCGCGCGACCTCGGTCGTCAAGCTGTTGCGCGGGTGGAGCCTTGGGTTACTGGCTCTGGGCACCGCTCTGAGCGGCAGCGCTCTGAGCGTCAGCGTGAGCGGCGCGGAGTTGGCAGCGCCGCTCACGCCTGGACTGCCCCCGGCAGTGAGCGCCACCGCCACGGGACTGCTTGTGGAGTGGCGCGTGCCGGAGGCGCAGCTTGTAACGCTCGCCGGCGGATCCACTGCGGTGCACCTACCCGGCGCCTCGCAGACCGCCCGGCCCGGCGCGCCGGTGCTCCCCTTTTTCTCAGCGCTGGTCGCGGTGCCGCCCGGCGCGCTGACCACGCTGAGCGTGGTCGTGCTCGAAGAGACGGAGCGACCACTGCCTGGCGCCCTGGAAGTGGCCCCGTTCGCTGAAGGCGTCCAACGGGATCCTGCCGGTCACATCATTGGCGGCGACTACGCCCCGCCTATGCCGGGGTACGCCCCGGCTATGCCGGGGACGCCCGCACCAAGCGTCACCGGGGAACCCGTCGTGTTGGAGCCGGTGGGTGTCATGCGCGGCGTATCCCTGGCGCGGTTAGTGTTCTACCCGGCCCGTCCGGTCGAGGTATCGGGGCGGACGCGCCTGCGCGTGGCAACCCGTGTACGCGTCTCCCTCACGTTTTCCGGGCAGCTCGACGACCTACCGAGCGCCGCATCGAGCGATGCGGCATCGGGCGATGCGGCATCGGGCGATGCGGCATCGGGCGATGCGGCATCGCTGGATCCTGTGCTAGCCGCCGTGCGCGCAGCGGTCATCAACCCGACGCAGGTGCAGGCGACCGCCTCCATCCAGACCTCGTCGCCCGAATCCGCCTCCAGCCTCCAAAGTATGAACGCCGGCGAGACCTGGATGGTTGAGGTCAGTGGATCCGGCATGACCGCGCTCACCTATACCGCCCTGGCTGAGAGCGGCTTTCCGGTGGAGGACGTTGACCCGCATACGTTGCACCTGACGCGCGCGGGACAGGAAATCGCCGCTGAATGGGACGGCAATGAGAATGCGAGCTTCGAGCCGGGCGAACGGCTGCTATTCTACGCCGCGCCGCGCTTCAGCCGCTGGACGTCATCCGATGTCTACCTCCTCTGGCACGATGGCGTCACACCGGGCCTGCGGATGCAGAGCCGATCAGCGGTCCCGGGTGGTCAACCCACGGGGAGTGCCTGGATTGAGGCCACGGCCGAAGCCAATCTACTGTATACGCCGGACTGCTTCTGCGGGACGATCCCGCCCGGCCGCGATGGCGATCGTTGGACGTGGGATGATCTGAAGCGTCCCGGCCATGCCGCCGCCGCGACTACGCTCGCCCTCCCCACCGTGGACGCAACCGAACCGGCCACGCTGACCCTGTGGTTGATCGGTTACACCGATCTGCCCGCCATTGACCCCGATCATCGCGTCGCCGTAATCCTCAACTCGACGGCCCTGGGGACCGTGGAATGGAACGGGCGGCAGGCAATCACGGCTACCTGGCACGTCCCCCCCGAGCTTCTGCGCCCGACCAACGCCCTGACGCTGACCCTGCCCGGACTGCCCGGCGTCGCCATTGAGGGCGTATGGTTGGACGCCTTTGCCATTCGCTATGCGCGCGGCAACGCGCCGGTGGGCGACATGGTCAGCTTCACCGGGCAGCCCACGCCCCACACCTATATGCTTACGCTCAGTGCCACGGTGGGCCTCCGCGCTTACGACGTCACGAACCCCGTCCAGCCGCTCCGTTTGACCGGCGTGCTGACAGATGGGTACGCCATCTCGTTAGCCGATCCGCTGGCGGGCGGGCCATACCGCTACGCACTGACGACGGACAGCGGCATGTTATTCCCCGTCACAATGCGCCCCATGCAAACACTGCAGGAGATCGGAGGCGTCGATTACGCGCTCATCGCGCCGACCGACTTTATTCCCGCGCTGGACGACTTGGTCGCGCTGCGGCGTGCACAGGGGTTGACAGTCGCCGTGGCCGCCGTGCAAGCGCTCTATGATACTTACGGGGACGGGCGGCCCGACCCTGCTGCCATCCGCGCTTACCTGGCGCACGCCTACGCCGCCTGGACGCCGCGTCCCACTTACGTGCTGCTGGTCGGCGCGGGTAGCTTCGACCCCCGCGGCTATCGTGACGCTTCACCGCCCACGTGGATTCCCCCGTACCTGGCCGATGTAGACCCGTGGGCCGGCGAAACGGCCGCCGATAATCGTTACGTGACCGTGGACGGCGTGGATAATCTGCCGGATATGCTGATTGGCCGCCTGCCGGTCCAAAGCTTGGCCGAGACACAGACCGTGGTGGCCAAGGTCGTGCAGTACGAGACGCAGCCCTTCCCCGGCGGCTGGAATGAGGCGGCGGTGTTCGTCGCCGATGACGCGGATGGGTCGGGCGACTTTGCGGCGGCATCCGATGCGCTGGCGGCGACCTATGTGGCCGCACCTTTCACGGTGCAGCGCGTTTATTACGCGCCGCCGGCCACACCTCTGACGACCACTCAACGGGCCGTGTTGGATGCTGTTAATGCCGGCGCCTTGCTTGTCCAGTTCACAGGCCATGCATCGTGGCAACAGTGGGCCGCCGAGCGCCTTTTCCATTTGGACGATCTAGCGACGCTGCGCAACGACCGCCGCTGGCCGGTGGTGATCGAGATGACGTGCTTCACCGGCGCGTTTCACCGGCCCGCGCCTACCCTGGACGCGGGATTGCTCACGCTGCAAGGCGGCGGCGCTGTAGCTACCTGGGGCGCGACCGGATTGGGCGTTGGTACCGGCCACAGCCTTCTGGCGGCGGGTTTCCTGCAGACCGTTTTCAGCGACGCAGCGCATACGATGGGAGAGGCCGCTTTGTCCGGGAAACTGTCTCTGGCCGCAGCCGGTCAGAACAGCGACTTGCTGGATACCTTCACGTTGTTGGGAGACCCGGCCCTGCGGCTGGACCAAACGATCGTCCCATGGGCCAGCCGGGCCTACCTGCCGTTCGTGATGAGGCAGTTCGCCCAATGACGCAGCAGCGAGCATCGGCCTCCCCGCACCCGGCGGAGGACACTCACGCCCAGGTCAACGGAATGTGGAGCCTGAATTCCACGCTGCACTGATAACACCCGCCGCATTGACATGTATGCTGATAGTGTCCATCGCTCGTCGTAGCACCGGGGCCATAGCGTTTGCGACGACGGACCCGTTGAAAGGATGTTCCATGAACACTAGTAATCAACACCACCACGCTATCCTGCAAGGCCTTGCCCACCGGGCGATGCTTGAGCGCGGCTTACTGCCTGACTTCTCTGCTGCCGCACTCGCCGAACTGGACCGCATACAGTCACCTGCCGTAGCTACGGACGGCGAGCTGGTGCGTGATCTGACTCACCGGCTCTGGGTTTCCATAGATAATGACGACTCCCGCGACCTCGATCAGCTTACTGTGGCCGAGGCTCTGCCCATCAATAAAATCAAGCTCCTGGTGGCCATCGCGGATGTGGACGCGCTCGTCAAAAACGGATCAGCCATTGACGCGCACGCACGCCACAATACGACCTCGGTGTATACAGCGGCTGAGATCTTCCCTATGCTGCCGGAAAAGCTGTCCACCGATCTCACCTCACTCAACATCGATGAGGATCGCCTGGCCATCGTCGTCGAAATGGTGCTGGGTGCGGACGGCTCACTCCTGGATTCAGAGATCTATCGGGCGCGGGTCCGCAACCACGCGCAACTGGCCTATGACAGCGTGGCCGCCTGGCTAGAGGGCGGCGACGTGCCGGAAGCGGTCGCTGCTGTGAATGGGCTGGCCGAGAATTTGCGCCTACAGGACCGAATAGCCCAGAAAATGCGGAATCTCCGGCATGTCCATGGGGCGCTGAGCCTCGAAACCATCGAGGCCAAGCCGGTTTTCGACGGCGAGCAACTCCGTGACCTCCAAGTGGAGGAGAAGAACCGCGCCAAAAACCTGATCGAGGACTGCATGATCGCCGCTAACGGCGTCACTGCCCGCTATCTCGCATCCAAAAACCTCCCCTCGATCCGCAGGGTCGTACGCACGCCCAAACGCTGGGATCGAATTGTCGAGCTTGCGGCAGGCTATGAGCACAAGCTACCGGCTGTTCCAAACGCCAAAGCGCTCGATGAGTTTCTCATCCAGGCCAGAGCTGCCGCTCCCCTGCAATTCCCCGATCTATCTCTGGCGGTGATCAAACTGTTGGGCGCAGGTGAATACATGGCGGAACTCCCCGGCAGCACGCCCTCCGGTCACTTTGGCCTTGCGGTCAAAGACTACGCCCATTCCACTGCGCCGAATCGCCGTTATTCCGACCTGATCACGCAGCGGTTGTTGAAAGCTGCCCTGGCCTGCCGTGGCGCACCGTACACCTATGCCGAACTGACGGCGCTGGCGCAACAGCTCACCACAGAAGAGGATGCGGCCAACAAAGTGGAGCGCCAGGTCGCCAAGTCCGCGGCGGCGCTCCTCCTCGAGGCGCGGGTCGGCGAGCAGTTTGACGCCATCGTCACAGGCGCTGCGGACAAGGGCACGTGGGTGCGGCTGCTCACGGTGCCGGTTGAGGGAAAGCTCATCCATGGCTTCGAGGGCCTGGATGTCGGCGACCGGCTGCGCGTACAACTGACATCGACCAACGTCGAGCGTGGCTTCATTGATTTTACGAGGACGAGTTCCTCAGAAGCATCAGAGGTGCTGAAACCATGAATATCTTGCTGGTCTACCCGGAGTTCCCCGACACATTTTGGAGTTTCAAACACGCTCTCAAGTTCGTGCGAAAGCGGGCCGGCTCTCCGCCACTGGGCCTGCTAACCGTGGCAGCGATGCTGCCACCTACCTGGGAAAAGAAGCTGGTGGATCTGAATACGACCGGCCTGAGTCAGAAAGATCTGCTATGGGCCGACTACGTTTTCATCAGCGCTATGGTCGTTCAGCGGGATTCGGCGCGCTCGATCATCCGGCGCTGCAAGGAGGCGGACGTGAAGGTGGTAGCAGGCGGCCCCCTCTTCACAATGGAGCATACGGCGTTCCCCGAAGTGGATCACTTTGTGCTCAACGAAGCCGAGCTCACATTGCCGCCCTTCCTATCAGATCTGGCAAACGGAGGCGCACGCCATCTCTACACCACGACTGACCACCCCGATATCCGCCAGACCCCGGCCCCGCTGTGGCAGCTGGCCAACCTGAAGTACTACGATACCGTCAGCATCCAGTACTCGCGCGGCTGCCCGTTTAACTGCAACTTCTGCAACATCACGGCGCTTCTCGGTCATCGTCCACGCACCAAGACGGCCCCACAGGTGATCGCCGAGTTGGATAGCCTCTATGCGCTCGGCTGGCGCAAGGGCGTCTTTTTCGTCGACGACAACTTCATCGGCAACAAGAAGCAGCTCAAAACCGAGATTCTGCCGGCGTTGATCGCCTGGCGCAAGGACAAGATCGGAATGCCGTTCAACACGGAAGCGTCCATCAACCTGGCCGATGACCCGGAGTTGATGTCACTAATGACGCAGGCGGGGTTCCGAACAGTCTTTGTCGGGATCGAAACGCCGAATGAGGACAGCCTCGCCGAATGTGACAAGATGCAGAACAAGGGGCGCGACCTCGTGGATAGTGTCAAGCGTCTCCAGCGGGCGGGACTGCAGGTGCAGGGAGGGTTCATCGTCGGCTTTGATAGCGATACCACGTCGATCTTCCAACAGCAGATCGACTTTATCCAGCGCAGCGGCATTGTGACGGCGATGGTGGGACTGCTGCAGGCTCCTCCCGGCACGCGACTGTATGAGCGCATGCAACAGGAGGAACGCTTGGTCGACACGATATCCGGCGACAACGTGGATGGCTCCACCAACATCATCCCGAAGATGGGTCTGGAGCCACTGAGGGAAGGCTATCGCCAACTCCTGGCGCATATCTATGCGCCCCAGTTCTACTACGAGCGCGTGATGACGTTCCTTCGCGAATATCAGCCGCCCAAGGTCAGAACCTACCTCGATCCGCAATATCTGTTGGCTCTGGGACGCTCGATCTTCCGACTGGGCATCCTCGCGAGAGGGCGAGTCTACTACTGGAGGCTCTTTTTCTGGACGCTATTCCGCCGCCCACGACTGTTCCCGACGGCGATCATGATGGCGATTTGTGGCTTCCACTTCCAGCAGGTAGTTGCGCAACATGTAGTGTAGGGTACCCACCAACCACAGGAGGTCGATATGATCGCGAATGACATCACGGTACGGATTGGTGGTGAGGCCGGCATGGGCCTGGAATCCAGCGGCGCAGGCTTCGCCAAGGCGTTGGTGCGTGGTGGACTGCACATCTTCGGCGTGCCCGACTTCTACTCACGCATTCGGGGCGGGCACAACTTCTTTACCCTGCGCGCGGCGCACGATCCCCTCTATTCCATCGCCGATCCCGTGCATCTTCTGTTAGCCCTGGACATGGAAACGATACGCCGCCACATTTCCGACATCGTTCCCGGCGGCGCGGTCGTCTTCGACAGCAAAGACGCGCTGCCCAATGACCTCCAGCGTGATGACGTGCTCTTCATCCCCGCAGCCCTTACCCAGCTCGCTCGCGACATCGGCGGCCTGGAGTTGATGCGCAATACTCTGGCGCTGGGGATCGCTGCGGGGCTGCTCGAGTTCGACCTGAGCACTATGGAGGGCATCATCCGCGACAACTTTGCCAGGAAGGGTGAGGAGGTCGTGACGAGCAACCTCAACGTCATTCGGGCGGGGGCCGAGCTGGCGGCGCCCTACAGGGCCGACTATCCCTTCCGGCTGCACGCCGTGCCCGACGCTCCGCAGCGCATCATGCTCAACGGGACGCAGGCCTTCTCGATGGGGGCGCTGGCGGGCGGCTGCCGCTTTGTCTCCGGCTACCCGATGACGCCCGGCTCACCGGTGCTCGTCTGGTTCGCGCAGAACGGGGCGCACTATGGCGCGGTCGCCAAGCACGTCGAAGACGAGATCTCCGCCATCAACATGGCGATCGGCGCGGCGGTCATGGGCGCGCGCACGCTCGTCCCCACCTCCGGCGGCGGGTACGCCTTGATGGTAGAAGCCACCGGCTTCGCGGGCATGAGCGAGACGCCCGTGGTCATCTACAACGCCCAGCGGCCCGGCCCGGCGACCGGGCTACCCACCCGCACCCTGCAGGCCGATCTGCTGTTCATGCTGCACGCCGCGCAGGACGAGTTCCCGCGTATGATCCTGGCACCCGGCACGCTGGAAGAAGCCTTCCACCTGGGCTGGCAGGCCTTCAACATGGCTGAGCGCTACCAAACGCCGGTCATGGTGCTGAGCGACCAATACCTGGCGGATGCCTTCCGCTCGCTGGAAGCCGATGCCCTCGACTTCGACGCCGTGGCGCTCGACCGTGGCGCGCTTCTGACCAACGCCGACCTCGACGCCCTCACCGAGCGTTACAAGCGCTACCAGATCACCAAGAGCGGCATCTCGCCCCGCGCGCTGCCCGGTCATCCCAACGCTATCTGGGTGACGGAGAGCAACGAGCACGACGAATATCCCCGCATCGTCGAGAGCGCCCAGAACCGTAGCGACCAGCACAGCAAGCGGATGCGCAAGGCCGTTCCAATGGCGGAGGACGTTCCCGCGCCCACGTGGTACGGACCGGAGGATGCCCCATTGACGCTCGTCTGCTGGGGCTCCACCTACGGTCCGGCGCGCGAGGCTGTGGATCGCCTCAACGCCCAAGAGGCGGGAGCGGCAAACCTGCTGCACTTCAGCGGCCTGGAGCCCTTCCCACCGACGGCGGAAGCCGAGCTGCGCAAAGCCCACAAGACCGTCGTGGTCGAGGGCAACTACACCGGACAGATGGAGTTCCTCATCCGCGCCCGGACAGGGATCTCGCTGGATGGGCACGTTCGCCGTTTCGACGGGCGGCCTTTCCGCCCCGAGTTCATCCTCGCCGGCTTGCAGGAGGCATAACATGGTCACGCGCGACGATTACAGGATAGATGAAAAGCCTACTTGGTGCTCCGGCTGCGGGGACTACGGTATCCTCAATGCCCTGACCTACGCCTTGGTGGAGCACGCCATCGCGCCCCACGAGCTGATGATCGTGACGGGCATCGGCTGCGGGAGCAAACTACCCCAATACATGCGGGTCAACGGGATGCACACGCTGCATGGGCGGCCCTGGCCCGTTGCGCAAGGCGCAAAGTTGGCGAATCATGCCATGCGCGTCGTCATCGTTCACGGCGATGGCGACGGCTATGGCGAGGGCCTGGGCCATTTTGTCCACGCCGTTCGCCGCAACCCGGGCATCACCGAGCTGGTGCAGAACAACCTCATCTACGGTCTGACGAAGGGGCAGTTCTCTCCCACCAGCGAGAAAGGCTGGAAGACCTCCACCTCGCCCGAGGGTTCGACCGAGGCTCCGACGCAACCGCTCGCGCTGGCAATTACCCACGGCGCCACCTTTGTGGGACGAGGCTACCCCGGCGAGCTCAAGCACCTCCGATGGCTGATTGGCGAGGCCCTGGAGCACCCCGGCTACGCGCTGGTGGATATCCTCCAGCCGTGCGTCACCTTCAACAAACCGCGCGCTTACGACTACTACGGCGAACGGGTCTACAAACTGGAGGACGAAGAGGGATATGATCCCGGCAATCGCACCGCAGCCTGGGAGCGTGCGCAGGAATGGGGTGACCGCATTCCCATTGGCGTTTTCTACCGCGCCACCCCCGGCCCCACCTTCGAGGCGCTCGATCCGGTGCTGAAGGAGGGTCCGCCGCTGGTGAAACGCCCGCTGGAGAAACTCACTTCGGCCCAGGTCGAAAGCCTCCTCGCCGAGCTGCAGTAGAGCAAGGCGAGCTCAATCAACGCGCGACTAGGCTGATGGATAGGGCCCCCCATCGCATCGAAGGAATAACGAACTATGACGATCCATCCATCTTCGCAGCTCGATAGCTGGACCTTCCGACGGGTCGTGTGGGCGACCCTCGTGCTTGTCTCTGTCGTCCTGAGCTTCTGGCTGCTCTACCGGTTCTATCAGGTCGTTTTCATCTTGTTTCTCGCGATGTTGATGGGCACGGTGATCAGGCCGGCCGTTGCCTGGTTGCAGCGTCGAGGACTTCCACGGCTGGCCGGGGGCATTCTGGTTTACCTCCTCCTGCTCGCCTTTCTCGCCGGTTTCATGCTGCTGTTGTTACCGCTGATTATCGAGCAGGGGACGACGATTGCTGCTGCGGTGCCGGATTACTACCAAAAGGTGCGGCTATGGATGGTCGACCATCCCAACCAGTTGATTGTCCGCTTCAGTGCGTTCCTACCTGCGGTGCTCCCGAGCCTGAACCCGATACAGCAGACGGGACAGCAGGTGCTGGATACTGCCGGACAGGCGCTAGGTTACCTGGGATCGGCGACCAAAGCTACCTTCACGACCACAGCCGTCCTGTTGTTGACCTTTCACTGGATGCTCTATGGGCCACGGACCATCCAGTCCTGGTTGCTGCTGGTTCCCAAGGACCGGCGTGAGGACATAAGCGACTTGGTTGCGGCCATTGAGACGAAAGTGAGCGCCTACCTTGCCGGACAAGGCATCCTGTGCCTGGCCATCGGCCTCCTGGCACTTGCAGCCTACCTGCTCATCGGCTTACCCAATGCCCTGGTGCTGGCGCTCTTGGCGGGCGTCCTGGAGGCCGTCCCGATGATTGGGCCGCTGCTGGGTGCGATTCCTGCAGCGGTCATCGCCTTGTCCGTTGACCCCTCCAAGTTGGTCTGGGTGATCGTCGCCACGATCGTCATCCAACAAGCGGAGAACATTGTGCTGGTGCCGCGCGTGATGCGTACGGCGGTCGGTGTCAATCCGTTCGTCTCTCTGCTCGCGCTTTTCGCTTTTAGTTCGCTGTTCGGCATTGCTGGTGCGCTGATGGCGATTCCTTCTGCAGCCATTATGCAGCTCTTGCTCAATCGCTTCGTGTTCGGGTCCGAGGGCGCAGGGCTCGAGATTTCGGAGGGGCGCGACTACGCCAGCCGGCTGCGCTATGAAGCGCAAGACCTGGCCCAAGACCTGCGCAAACAGGCACGGATCAAGAAACGGGGCTCGGACTTGAGGATCAGGCAGATTGATCAGGTGATGGACGAGATCGAGGGCATTACCACCGACCTCGATGCGCTGCTGGCGCGGGACCGGGGCTCAGGCGCGCTATGACCAAGCAACTGGTGCGCTTCGGGGCGGCGGTCATGACCACGCTGCTGGCGCTGGTGGTCCTGTGGCAGTTCCGTATGGTCGTCGTCTATGTGGTGATCTCGTTGACCCTTGCGGCAGCGCTGCGCCCATTGGCGCAGCGCCTGGTCGGGCAAGGGCTTGTGGTTCGCGGAGCCTGGATTCTGCTCTACCTCGTGGTCCTGGGCGGTGTCGGCTTCCTGCTCTTCTTGACCGGCAGGGCGGCGGTTACTGAGATTCAGCAACTGACTCGTACCGTATCGGTACAGGATGCGTGGCGATTGCCGATATGGCTGGAGGGCAGCGCGTTCCAAAAGGAGCTGGCTGCCTGGATGCCGCCGCCAAGTAGGCTCTTCGAGGCGATTACCGGCGACCAAGGGCAGCTCGTGCTGCCGGCGATAGTCGGCTTCACGCAAGGCCTCACGGGCGTCGCAAGCCGCGCGCTCGTTGTTCTGCTTCTGGGCATCTATTGGATGGTTAACCAGGTCCATTTTGAAAGACTCTGGCTGTCGCTACTTCCTTCCGAGCAGCGTGGACAAGTGCGAAGTACTTGGCGCACCATCGAGCTGAACCTTGGTGCGTACATACGTAGCCAGGTAGTCCAAAGCCTCCTGACCGGGCTGGTGTTGGGCCTGGGTTACTGGGCGCTCGGGTCACCCTATCCGATACTGCTGGCGCTCATCGGTGCACTGGCAAGCCTGATACCCATGGTTGGAGCGCCTCTGGCGGTGATCTCCCCCCTCCTGGTGGGATTGCTGACCAGCGTACAGCTCAGCCTGCTTACGGCTGTGTACACGCTCGTCGCTTTGGTTGCCCTGGAGATATGGGTCAGGCCACGCCTCTTCGATCGCAGGTGGGACAATCCCATTCTCACCATCGTACTGCTCATTGCCCTGCAGAATGCTTTTGGCCTCCTCGGCATCCTCATTGCACCGCCCCTATCGGCCGCATGCCAGATCCTGTGGAAGCTCCTGGTCAGCCATCGCCAGGCCTCGGGCGCTGCAACTCAGTTGTCGGACCTCAAGGAGCGGCAGGAGCGCCTGTGGGCCGTCATCAGCGTGATGGAGGAGGCGCCTCCTGCATTGGTCACCAGCAGCATGGAGCGGCTTGCCGAGTTGATTACGAAAGCCGAACCCGTTCTGCAAGCCGTCGAGCCGGAACCACCAGGGAGCGCGCGATGAGCTTGCCCGGAATCAGAAATCATGTCGCGCGGCTCCGGCAGCAGACTTTCCGCAACGCGCACTGGCTGAACGAGCGGACGCACGGCTGGCTGGGGATGCTGGTGGCCGCGGCCCAGGCAATGCTCAAGCCCGAATCAGGAATCATGGCTGCAGCGATCGCCTACTACGCTCTCTTCTCGCTCTTTCCCATTACGCTTCTGAGTATTGCGATTGCCAGCTTCAGCCTTGGCCCGGCGGTTGAACAACAGGCCGTCATTCAAAGGCTGGAGTTCATTGCGCCGGCCCTGGGCCTGTTGCTGGGCGAGAATATCGACACGATTATCAAAGCGCGTGGGCCCGTTACGGGCGTTGCGCTGGTGAGTCTGATCTGGTCCGCGTCTACCGTTTTCTACACGCTGAGCCTCTCCCTGAACGATATGTGGGAGATTCGGCGCCGTCGGGCGATCTGGAAGCGCCGGGGCCTGGCCGTGCTGTTTGTCTTGGCCGTCGTCGGTCCCGCCCTCTTCCTGGCGTCATTCGCGAGCAGTATGATCGCCAACCTCCGCCCCTGGTTACCCGACGCACTCAGGCCGATTGGGAGCGGCGTCAGTCTGGCGTTGGCGCTCCTGCTCGATGTCGTCTCATTCATGGTGCTCTACATGCTGCTCCCGCGCGGCGCGTCTACCTGGCGCGATATCTTGCCCGGCGCCGTTGGCGCCGGCGTGCTCTGGGAACTGGCGAAAAAAGCATTCCTGACTTTTATTACTCCAGTTTCGCGTAAATGGGGACGCCAAAACGCGAAATAGGGATATGCTGCCCGTATGGGCAACTTAAGCTTAACACATGAACGCATCGATGATATCCCGTTGTTGGTTGGTCTGGGGCAGGCGTTGCACCTGGATACGGCGGTTGACACCTGTGTGGGGACGCATGGGCTGCAGCAAGGCTTGAGCAATGGTCAGTTGGTCGTCGTGTGGCTGGCCTATATCCTGGCGGAAGGCGATCACCGCAAGTCGGGGGTCGAAGAGTGGGCGTGGCGCCACCGGCAGGTACTGGAACGCTTGCTGCGGCAGCCGGTGCGGCGGGTGGATTTCACGGATGATCGTCTGGGGAACTTGTTGCATCGTCTCAGTGACACGCCCTGCTGGGAGGCGTTGGAAGCGGCCGTCTGGCGCAGAAGCGCCGCAGCCTACGCGTTGGAAGTCACCCAGGTGCGCCTGGACAGTACGACGACGTATGGGTATCACCAGGTCACGGAGGAAGGGGTGATGCAATACGGGTACAGCAAGGACCATCGCCCGGACCTGCCGCAACTGAAACTGATGGCAGCGCTGGCTGAACCGGCGGGGCAGTGGGTAGCGAGTGATGTGCACCCGGGGCAGCGCGCCGATGAAGGGCTGTATGTGCCCTTGTATCAGCGCGTCAAGGGCATCCTGGGGCAGTCGGGGTTGTTGTACATCGGAGATTGTAAGCTGGCGCCATTGGCGACGCGGGCGCAGTTCGTGGCGGGGCAGGATTACTATCTGACCCGCTTGCCGCGCAATTTGGTTAGCGCAGCGCAATGGCAGGCATGGGAGGCGCGCCGCGAGGCCGGCGAAAGTCTGGCCCTGTTCGGAGTGGACGGGGCCGTGTGCGGCGGCGGCTGCGAATGGATCCAGACGCAGAGCGTCGAAGTCGGCGGACAGATAATCAACTGGAGTGAACGGGTGCAGTGGATCTACTCGCCGATCTTGGCCGAGGAGCAACAGCAGAGCCTGGAGAGCCGACTGCAGCACGCCGTCACAGCGTTGTGGGCCTTGACTCCCGCGCCCGGGCGCGGCAAACGCGTGGTTCACGACGCGGCGACGTTGCAGACCCGCATCACGGCCATCCTGGAAAGCTACGCTGTGCCCGGCTTGTTGGCTGTGCAGTGGGAAGTCGAGGAACAGCGCGAACTGCGCTATGTGGGTCCGGGGCGTGGCGGCGCCACCCGTCCGCAGCGCGAAGTCATCCAGCGTCGCTGTCGGATTACCGCTGTCGAACGGCAAGCCCCGGCGATCGCCGCAGTGCAGCGCAGCTTGGGCTGGCAGCTGCAAGTGACCAACGTGCCGCCTGAGTGCCTGGATTTGGCGGCGACAACCGCAGCTTACCGTGCGGGCTGGCATCTGGAACACGACTTCCATACGCTCAAAGAGCGCCCTGTGGGCCTGAGCCCATTGTTTGTGTGGCGCGAAGACCAGGTCGTGGGCCTGACGCGCATGTTGACCTTGGCGTTGCGGCTGTTGACGTTGATCGTTACCCAAGTCGAGCGGGGTCTGACCGCCGAAGCCGCGAGTTTGGCCGGGCTGTACGAAGGCCAGCCCACCCGTGCCACCCGGCGGCCCACAGCCGCACGGCTGCTCAAAGCCGTGCAGCGTGCCGAAATCACGCTGACCGAAGTCCGTAGTCTGGAGCATACCGAATGGTACCTGACACCTCTCCCCCCCTGGTTACCCAATGTCCTGCGCTATCTCAAACTACCGCCGGATCTGTACGAAAGCCTAGCCCTGAATTGATCGAACTTACATCGGATTTACGCGAAACTGGAGCTCCGATTCTCTCATTCTCTCATTCTTTCATTCTGTGATTCCCGATTCTCGACTCCCCTACTCCCCCCTCCGCGGCACGATGCAGATAAACTCAAACGAGGGTGCGTCGGCATTCTCGAAGTGGTGAACCTCGTTGCTGGGCACGAAGACGAAGTCCCCGGCCTGCAGGGGCGTCCGGTTGCCGCCGCCATCAACGGCGAAACCGGCGCCCACCTCGATCTTGACCAGGTGGGGCCAGTCGTGCGCGTGATGCGGGCTCGAGCCGCCGGGCGCCAGCCGGAAGTAGCGCAACACGATCTCGTTCGACCCGTCATCAGGGCCAATCACCACCTGCTTCTTCACGCCCTCGTAGCCTGTTGTGGGGGCGAAGGGTACGTCATGTAGAGTCTTGATAACCATGGCAGTCTCCTGGATAGGTATGGTTCCTACCCTGGCCAGTATAGATCAACTCTGGTCATCACGTAGACCTGAGAGTATGGAAAACGGCCGGAAGGCAGGTATACTGGAAACTATGGAGACACGAGTATGACAACACTGACCCTGACCACGGCGAAGGAACGCCCTCTGCGGCCGCTGGTGGAAGCGGCGCTCGAGAACCAGCTGCGGCTCCTGCAAGCAGGCATTGATCGCGCACAGGAGCGTCTGCACACATTCGAGTCCGAGCACGGTCTCTCATCAGAGTCATTCATCCAGCGGTATGAGAACGACGAGTACCTGGAGACGCTCAACTATGATGAGTGGATCGGGGAATACCGGCTGCTGATGCGGCTCAAGGACAAGGCCGAGACACTGCGGGACATCCACATTGCTGATTGAGCGCTACTTTGAGTTCCTGCAGGCCGCGGTCGTTGCCTGTCCTTTAGTGCAGACGTTTCGCCTGGCCTACGATAAGCGCGGAACCTATGAGGGTTTCATCCGCGGCGAGATTCACTTTCCCGACGGATCGACACTGCACATTCGGGAGTTCGTGGATACTGAGCAGGGCGTGGACCGGCTAACCTACGTCTATCAGTACCTGGATCCGGCACTGAACCTGGTCTTCCGTTACGATAACACCGGGCACCATCGACGCCTCGGCCTGGCCTCGTATCCTGATCACAAGCACGACGGTAGCGAGAGCAGCGTTGTGTCGTCGATGGCGCCCGGTCTGGCGGATGTCCTCAGGGAGATCCAGGGCCTCATCACGCCCACAACCTGAACGACGTGAACCGTATCGCCGTGCCCTCCGGGTAGGCGCCGCGGTAGATGGTGCGATCGATCGTGCCGATGGCAAAAACACCTACGTGCGTCACATCATCCCGCACGAACGTCGTGTGCCCGACGCTGAACCACTGGTGACCGTTCAGGCTACACAGGGCTTTGGCATTCTCTCCGTCGAGCTCAAGACGCAGAAGGATGGGCCACGCCGGCGGCGACTTCCCCTGTCCGCCACCCGGCATTCGCACACGTCCCACGAGGTCGAACTGACCATCAACCCACGCCCCCAGGAGGACCTCGCGCTGTCCAATTCTGCCCAGCTCCAGCAAGAGGTAGTTTATCTTGTCTTTCCAGAGGACCAGTCCGCCAATGCCGGGGCGATCGCCCAGTGCCGGCGCGACCGCGACCTGCACGACCACATCGCTACCCGGGTTGGGCAGATGGCGCAACAGACAAGGTGCGCTGAGGTTAGTGCCAGCCAGCTCACGTCCGTTTGCGGCACGGATCACCAGGACTGCGCCAGCCTCATAGGCGCAGTCCCCGTAGGGATCCTCCCAGACCCAGCTCGGTGACGAAGTATCGACGCCCTCGACGACCTGCTTCATCCCAACCACGCTCCGCGCTTGTGCAGGCTCCAGGCACCAGGGTCTGAGGCCGCAGACCAGGTTCGGATAAGCCTCTTGGAGATCCTTGACCCAAGCCTGGAAGGCCGCGGGATCGCCACAAGCCTCCTCCAGCCCGCTGAGGCGGCAGGTGGCCAACAACTTCCTGGTGGTCGCATCAGATTCGTCTCCCAGCGTGCCCAGGTCCACAAGCGCCTCAGTGAAGTACTGCCGAGCCCGCTCACGGTCACCAGCAGCAAGATACGCCATGCCCGCGCTGTAGTGCAGCCTGTTGGAGCCAAAGGAATCATGGGTCAACCTGCAGGATGGCTTGGCCTCCAGAAACGCTGTGATAGCCACATCCCAATTGCCCCGGCAAAGGGCGGTAATCCCTTCAAACTCGCGACTGTAGGCAACACCTTCGCGGTACCCAAGCGCCTCCGAAAGCGGCAGCGATTCCTCTAAACATAACGTGGCCCTATCAAGGTCACCCGAGTACAGGAAGAGCTCTGCGAGGTTCACCAGCGACCAGCCCCTGTCCGAGATGTTCCCTGCCCGTGTGACGGCATCCAGAAACGACTGGCGCTGCGCTATCGCCGTGCGAAGATCGCCGGTACCCTGAGCCAGAAACGCCGCATCGCTGGCAACACTG
>JAKJAE010000239.1 GCA_022707665.1 Chloroflexota bacterium | reverse complement strand
CGGCTTCGACGCGCAGCCCCTGTTCGAGGGGACCCCGTTGGTCGCGGAGCAGCTCCCCGGGATGAACGCTCTGGTGGAGATGGGGGATCCGCGGCTTCAGCGAGCCTATGCGGAAGCGCTGTGGGCTTACACCGAGCCGGCATACCTGGCATCGTTGGAGGCCTCTCTGTCACGCGACCTTGCGACGTTCTATGCCGCGCTCGAGCCTGAGTTCGGTGCGGCACAGTGGCCCGATGGGCGGAGCGTGCTCGGTGCCCCCTGGGACCTGCTCGAGGCACGCCGTGTCGCGCTGCGCGAGATGCTGTCGCCGGTGCAGGCGACCTACGCCTACCGTCCCTTGGAGACGCCAACGAACACACTGGTTCTGGAGGTTGGCAATCTCCTGGCGTTGCCAGTCGAGATCGTCGGAATCGAGGTGGGGGACACGTGGATAGGAGCTGAGGCATTCCGATCAGGGACGCAGGCTGGCCTGGTTGCTGGCGCCGATGCCGGCGATAGCCTGGTCCTGCGGGCGCTTGAGCCCGATGCGGCGACGATGCCCTATGTGACGCTGACTGCAGACGTCGGCGTGCCCGAGGCTGCCATCGATGCTGCCGATACACGCATCGTGAGCCGCATCTGGGGGCTCACAACCCCCATCACGCGTCCGGTGCTGCCCTCGTATCCGCCGCCCACCGCTGGTGCCCTGCCTCCGGCCCCTGCCCTCGAAGAGGCGCTCGCGCGCCATTCTTATCTCGGGGTCGATGCTGATGCTGAAAGGCTGCTCACGATCGCCGCCGGTGTGCATACAATCACAGAGAGCCTGGTGCTGCCAGAAGACTATGGCCTACGGCTCGGCCCGGGAACCACGTTGCGCTTTGCGCCCGAGGCCTACGTCCTGGCGCGTGGCCCACTGACCTTCGAGGGTACCGCCGATGCACCGGTCGTCCTCCAGCCCGTGAAGGACGTGTGGCGCGGGATCGTCGTGCTCGATGCTGGTGCGCCGTCAGTGTGGACGCACGTGACGGTCGAGGACACGGACGTGATCGAGTTGCCTGGTTGGACTCTGACGGGAGCGATCACGTTCTACCAGAGCCCAGTTCAGCTCAGCGCCTGCCGCATCATTGGCACCCGGGCTGAAGACGCGATCAACACCATCCGGACCACGTTCCATTTCCGGGGTATCGAGGTCGCCGGGACGGCCTCGGATGCCTTTGATGCGGATTTCTGCGAGGGGACGGTGACGCAAAGCAGCTTCCACGATATCGGCGGCGATGCAGTCGACGTCAGCGGGACGCAGCTCACGGTCGAGGACGTCCGTGTGTTCGCCATTGGCGACAAGGGGGTGTCCGTTGGTGAGGCCAGCCGGGCCACGATCCGGGGCTTGAGCGTCGAGGGGGCCGACTACGGCATCGTGAGCAAGGATATGTCGCACGCGGCGGCGGAGGATGTCACGATTGCGGCCGCGCGCGTTGCGGGGCTGGCGGCGTACGTCAAGAAGCCGGAGTATGGCGCCGCGACGATGGAGGCGCGTGGGATCAGGTTTGTCGATGTGCCTCCAGAACGGATCAGCCTTGTGCAGACCGGGAGCTGGATCGATCTCGAGGGTACCCGGATCTGGGGCATCGACGTCGACGTCGACGCGCTCTACGACCGCTGACGCCTGTCACGTAAGGTCGCCGCGCAGGTTCTCGGACTGAAGCTTCCTTGCTGCTACGGCTGCGCCACATCCGGAACGAAGTGTCAGCCGAAGATCCCTGTCGCCACCTGCATCTTCGGTGACGGCCTTGGTGCCTGCATCCGAGCTATCCTGCACGTGGCCTTTCAGAATGGGATGGCGGCGCCCCTTTTCCTGCCTCGGTTTGATTCACCGTCCGCACCGGGGTAGAATGGGGTCTGAGGCTGATGATGCGAAGGGTACCAAGCACGCAACACCTGAGGTGGGCCGGAACGGCGATGCTCGTTCTGGTCGTGATCGCGCTTGCTGCCGGACCGGTTGCAGCCGAAACACAGGAACGCCCGGTCGTGCCGCCGACGTGGGCGCGCTGCTGGATCGATCGGGGTGGATTGCCGCCGGCGCATGTCGAGGCGGCGACCACGCTGCTGGGCGGCGACGCTCTGGTGACAGGTATCGACTTCCGGCTCCCGCCACGGCAAGTGCGCGAGCTGCTGGGTGTGCCGGGGGGCAGGGGACTGTCCATGGAGGTGGTCCTTGAGGCCGAGGTGCCCCTCTGGCGTTTGACGACGGCGCACGAGCAACTCGTCGCCGGCGAAGCGCTGTCACTCACCCACGGAGTCAACGCCTGTCTGCCCTACCCGGTCACGTCGCTGGCGCTCACGCCACAACCGATGGTGCGCGGTCAGACGGCGATGCTCTCGATCGAGACCGACCGGATGGCGTTCTGTGAGGCCAGCTATTTGGGCCAGAGTGAGCGCTGCTTCCGGGAAGGCGCGACGCGGTTCTTCGTCCCGATGGGGGTGTCGGCGCTCGCAGACCCGGGGAGGTATCCGCTGGACGTCGCACTGCTGGTCGGCGGGGAGACCGTCAGCTTCTCACTCGACCTGGACGTGGCTGCGGGCCGGTATGGCTATCAGGTGATCAACCCGCCACCCGCGCTCAGCGGTCTGATGGATGCTGCGCTGATGGCGTCCGAGTTGGATTACCTGGCCGGCTGGCGCACGATCCGGTCAGAGGAACGCCACTGGGACCTGCCGCTGGCCTATCCCCTCCAAACGGTCGTCCCGGTGTCCGCCGACTACGGCGATCGTCGCTCTTACGGGGGTATGGTCGAAGGCTATCACAGTGGGGTGGACTACCGGGCGTGGAGTGGGATGCCGGTGCTTGCGCCGGCCGACGGGCTCGTCGTGATGGCCGAGACGCTACAGACCCGGGGCAACGCGGTCCTTCTCGACCACGGGTGGGGCCTGGTGACGGGGTACTGGCACCTGTCACGGATCGATGTGCAGGTGGGTGACCACGTGCAGCGGGGACAACCCTTTGCGCTGGTTGGCAGTACGGGCCTCTCGACGGGGGCGCATCTCCATTGGGAGGTCTGGGCCAACGGCGTGTCGGTTGACGGGAAGCAGTGGCTGGAGGCCGACGCGTTCGCGGGCGTGGACCTGCCGGGCGCGTGCTGCCAGTGGCCGAGCCTGCCCTCTCGGGGCAGTAGGAGGTGAGCGATGTGTGGACGGTTCACGCTGTGGCTGCAGTTCGGGGATCTCATCAAGGCGTTCCCCGGTTTTCAGTTTCCTGAAGAGCTGGCCCCGCGCTACAACATCGCGCCGACGCAGAGCGTTGCTGCCGTGCCCAACGATGGCACGCGTGCGGTTGGTCTCTTCCATTGGGGACTTGTGCCCTATTGGGCCAAGGATACGTCCATCGGCTCACGGATGATCAACGCCCGGGCGGAGACGGCTGCAGAGAAGCCCGCGTTCCGCGCAGCCTACCGGCGCCGCCGCTGCCTGATCCTGGCGGACGGCTTCTACGAGTGGCAGGCCGACCCCGCATCACGCGCCAAGACGCCGATGTACGTGCGACTGGCATCGGGCGAACCCTTTGCGTTCGCCGGGCTCTGGGAGATCTGGCGTCCCGACGACACGCCGCTGCTCTCGTGCACGATCCTTACGACGGAGCCCAACAGCCTAATGGCGCCCATTCATAACCGCATGCCCGTGATCCTTCCCCGGCACGCGTACGACCGCTGGCTCGATCCTGCTGAGGTCGCGCCAGGGGCACTGCAAGACCTGCTCGTTCCCTACCCGGCGGAGGAGATGGTAGCTTACCCGGTCTCGCGGTTGGTCAATAGCCCGTCCAATGACGTCCCGGCAGCCATCGAGCCGGTCACTGCATAGTCATTCACTTAGTCTAGCAAGGATATCCATGATCGATCCACTTCGCTTCGCTCACGAGAACCAGCCACGTTTCCTTGATGAGCTCAAGGCATTTCTGCGCATTCCCAGCATCAGCGCACAGACGGTACACCGGCCCGACGTCGAAACTGCCGCCGGCTGGCTTGCTGACAGCCTTAGAGCTGCGGGTTTCCCGCGCGCCGAGGTGATGACCACGGGGGGGAACCCCGTGGTCTACGCCGAATGGCTTGCCGCTGGGCCCGACGCCCCCACGGTGCTTGTCTACGGCCACTATGACGTGCAGCCGCCCGATCCCGTGGATGAGTGGCTCTCGCCGCCATTCGAGCCTGCGGTCCGCGGGACAAATATCTACGCCCGGGGCGCTTCTGATGACAAGGGCCAGCTTTTCGTCCATGTGAAGGCGGCAGAGGCCTTCCACGCCACGGAAGGCACCCCGCCCGTCAACCTCAAGTTCATTGTGGAGGGCGAGGAGGAGATCGGTAGCCCGAGCCTGGACCCGTTCATCGAGAGCCATCGCGATCTGCTGGCTGCGGATGTGGCGCTGATTTCGGACTCGCACATCCTTGGGCCGGACACGCCCAGCATTGTCTATGCCCTGCGCGGGCTGGCTTATCTCCAGGTCGAGGTGACCGGGCCTGCCTTCGACCTGCACTCTGGGATCTATGGTGGCGCGGTGAACAACCCGCTGAACGCGCTATGCCGGATGCTCGCGTCCCTGCAGGATGCCGAGGGGCGCGTGCTCATTCCCGGCTTCTATGACAAGGTCCGCGCACTCGACGAGGACGAGCGGGTGGAGCTGGCGCGCGTGCCGTTCGACCGGGATACATGGCTTGAGGAGGCCGGTGTAATGACCGATTGGGGCGACCCCGACTACACCGTGATCGAACGCGCTACCGCGCGACCTACGCTTGACGTCAACGGCATCTGGGGTGGCTACATGGAGCCCGGGGCCAAGACGGTGCTCCCGAGCAAGGGATATGCCAAGGTCTCGATGCGGCTGGTGCCTGACCAGGATCCTGCTGAGATCGCGCATCTGGTCCGTGAACACCTTGAACGGATCGCGCCTCCCTCTGTTTCCGTGGTCGTCCACGACTTGCACGGCGGGGACGGCGCCATCGTCGATCGCAAGAGTCCCGCGCTGCGCGCGGCTGCCCGGGCGTATGCTGATTCATTTGGCGCGGAACCGATCTTTGTGCGCGAGG
>JAKJAE010000238.1:4881-5143 GCA_022707665.1 Chloroflexota bacterium | reverse complement strand
TGGCGAGTATACGGCTGCGGACAGGGCTCGTGAGGCTGGGCTGTACCCCTATTTCATCCCACTCACGAACAACGAGGGCACCGAAGCCCGGATCGGCGACCACCATCTCATTATGATCGGATCGAACAACTACCTGGGCCTCACGGTTCATCCAAAGGTAAGGCAAGCTGCGATGGATGCGGTGGCAGTGTATGGCACCAGCTGTACCGGATCGCGGTTCCTCAATGGCACACTTGAGCTGCACCTGGAATTGGAGCGGCGG
>JAKJAE010000238.1:361-4859 GCA_022707665.1 Chloroflexota bacterium | reverse complement strand
TTAGCACGGGGTATCAAGTGAACGTCGGCACGATCTCGGCGCTTGTGGGTCGTGATGACTATGTCATCACAGACAAAGACGACCATGCCAGCATCATAGACGGATGTCGCCTGTCGTATGGCACTATGAAGCGCTTCCCACATAGCGATCTTGATGCGCTTGACCGTGTCCTGGCGTCACTGCCCGAAACGAGCGGTAAGCTCGTCATCGTCGATGGCGTCTTCAGCATGGGCGGCGACATTGCTCCATTGCCGGACCTGGTGCGGGTGTGCAAGAAGCATGAAGCTCGACTCATGGTCGATGATGCCCATGCAATGGGCGTGCTGGGGGGAGGTCGCGGGACTGCTGTGGAGTTTGGCCTGACCGGGGATGTTGATCTGACGATGGGCACCTTCAGTAAGTCCTTCGCCTCGCTGGGTGGCTTCATTGCCGGTAGGCACGACGTGGTGGACTACATTCAGCACCACGCGCGTTCGCTCATCTTCAGCGCAAGCATCCCGCCAGCCAACGCGGCTGCGGCGATGGCTGCGCTGGATGTCATGGCTGAGGAGCCTGAGCGCGTTCAACGCCTGATTGAGATCGGGACGTTCATGCGTAAACACTACCGTGAGATGGGTTTCAACATCGGGGTCAGTGAAACGCCCATCATTCCGATCATCATCGGTGACGATGACCGGACATTGATGTTTTGGAAGGCGCTGTTTGATGCAGGCGTGTACACGAATCCGGTTCTATCTCCGGGGGTGCCCCAAGGGCTTCAGTTGCTGCGCACGAGCTACATGGCGACGCACACCGATGCTCAACTGGAGAAAGTTCTTAGCACGTTCAAATCTGTCGGTACCCGGTTAGGCGTGATCTAGGAGCAGGGGTAGGGCCCAATACCCAGTGGAGGAAGAATGCCGAAGCGTTGGATCCTGATGCTGTATCTGGCCGTGTTGGTTGGAGGATCTCTGCTACTGGGGGGATGCGGCGGCGCCACGCCGGTTGCGACACCGACGGCGACCCGAACCCCAATGCTGGCTGTCACGGACACGCCTCTGGCGCCGACCTTAACCCCGACGGCCCGCCCGACGAATACGCCCGTCGCCAGCCCCACAGCCGGGGCCATGGTTGTCACCCCCTTCCCACCTGATGTCAATCCCCTGACGGGCCTCAGGGTAGCCGATGCGGCTCTCCTCGACCGTATCCCGATTGCGATCAAGGTGTCAAACTCCCCTGAGGTCAGGCCTCAGTCTGGACTGGGGGCGGCTGATCTCGTGTATGAACACTATGCAGAAGGCGGCATCACGCGGTATACGACGGTGTTCTACGCGAATGAGCCGGAGCAGGTAGGTTCAGTGCGCAGCGGACGGCTGATCGACCTGGAGATACCGGCGATGTACCATGCGCTCTTCGGCTATTCGGGCAGCAGCGCCGGTGTGAAGGAGCGTATCCGCCGGGCTGACCTGTTCCCTGACTACATCGCCGCCCCGGACTTCGGGGTGGGACAGCCCTACTTCTATCGCGTGCCCCAGGCGGGCAAGGCCTTCGAGCATACCTTGTTTTCGAACCCGACCGTGCTGCGCGAGTTGGCAGAAGAGCGTGGCATTAATGAGCGACCGGACTTCCCCATGACCATGGCCTTCAGCGAGAGGGCACCCGTGGGCGGTGAACCGGTGACCTACGTCGAGGTGAACTACCTACCTGGCTCGTGCACGGCGGAGTGGGCCTACGATGCGGCCCGTGGATTGTGGGGGCGGAGCGTGGCTGGCAGGACGCATACCGATGCCCTGACTTCGGAGCAGATCACGGCTGCGAACGTCATCGTGGTATACGCGAACCACGTGTACACCGATATCCTCGAAGACACCTGGGGTGGGGGACATATGTCGATCGAGGTGCAGGTTTGGGGACAGGGGCCCGTGCTGATCTTCCGCGATGGGCTGATGTACCCGGGAGTCTGGAAGCGCGAGCAGCGCGACGCGATGCTGACGTTCTACTATGGTGATGGGACCCCTTTGCCACTTAAGCCGGGCAACAGCTGGCTCCAGATAGTGCCCCTCGACACGGTCTCCAAGGAGGTCGGCGAAGGGCAACTGGAGCTCAATCCTCCCAAGATGTAGTGGTTTGCGTGGGGATGCCGTTACCTGGTATCCCCACGCTGATGAAGCCCCGCGCCTCTTGGACAGTCGCCAGTGCCGTTACCGAATGGCAAGCGACGGCCAGGCCGTAGCTTGGTATGTATGGCTTTGTTGGCTGTTGTGGTCTTGCGCGTTCCGCGAGTTCTGGTATAATCTTGGTTGTCTGTGGGTGAGTAGCTCAGTTGGTTAGAGCGCACGGTTCACATCCGTGAGGTCCCGAGTTCGAGTCTCGGCTCGCCCACCTTCGGTTCTCCTGTCGAATGAATGTCTCCTGGACTAAGGGCTGACGAAGATCCGGTAGCCCCACGGTTCGATTGTGAGCGGCTTGTCCCCACCCAATACCAGATGGTCGCCGCGCATGGCGTCCCTGTACTCCCCGTCACCCAGGCCTGGCGTGAAGGTCGGGTCCTGCTGTGATGGTGCGAAGTTGATCGCGGCGAAGACCTTGTTGTGTGCGGTCTCGCGCACGAAGCTGAAAACGGCTTCCGGGGTGCTATTTGGGACGTGAATCATGCGGGCTCCCCAGGCGCCATTCCACAGGGCACGGTTCTCCTTCTTGATGGCAAAGAGCTTCCTGTAGAGCTCGCCCATGGGATGTGGCTGCCAGTCTATGGGGTCCTTTTCGAAGAAGGCGAGCCTGCGAGTGTTACCAGCTTCCTGTCCGTTGTAGATGAGGGGCAGTCCCTCGCCAACCACCGATAGAACGATCGCGGCCTCGACAGCGTCCCCGAACTGTTCGAACTCCGTGCCATCCCAGGCGTTCTTGTCGTGGTTGCTCACCATGGTCATCCGGAAGCAGTCCTGGGGATAGGCTTTCTCGTTCCAGGAGTAGTAGACGAAGAGCCCGCCCAGGCCATGGCCGTGCGCAGCGGCCTTCACCGCATCAAACCATGACCAGGCATAGGTCATGTCGAAGGCTTCGGCGTGAAGGTCCCGCGATTCCCATTCCGCTAGCATGAATACGGGCTTGATTGCATCAAGCTCCTTGCGTGCGTTGTTCCAGAAGTCGGTAGGCACGAATCCGGCAACGTCGCAGCGGTAACCATCCACACCGACCTCGCTGACCCAATACCTCAGGGCCTCCGTCATGTACTGGCGAACTTCAGGCTTTGTGTAATCGAGGTCGATGATGTCGGGCCAATCCCACCACGGAGTGGGGCGGAAATCGCCCTTCCAGTCGCGTGCGTACCAGTCGGGATGCGTGGTTACGAGGGGGTTGTCCCAGGCTGTGTGGTTGGCTACCCAGTCAAGGATGACGTGCATGCCCTGCGCATGAGCCGCAGCCACGAAGTGCTTGACATCATCCAGCGAGCCAAACTCGGGGTTGACACTGTAGTAATCTCGCACCGAATATGGGCTTCCGAGGGTGCCCTTGCGGTTGATGATACCGATTTCGTGGATCGGCATCAGCCATAGGATGTCCACTCCCAGCGTTTTCAGGCGTCTCAAGTGCGCCTCAGCTGCGCGGAAGGTTCCCTCTTCGGTGAATTGCCGGGTGTTGATCTGGTAGATCGTGGCATCCTTCGTCCATTCAGGGTGCTTGAGTTTGACATAGGGCTGTGGTGCATAGGGGCTCATCGTCATGTGGTCACCTCCTTGGTGACAGTATAGGCGGCTCCTGGCCCGCTACCAATGCCTGGTCGTCCGGATGTGTGCCACTTGCTACCGACAAGGGGGTGCAGCGTCGTACGGAGCGTGGAGTGAACACCAGCCCGGCCGAAGCGAAGGCTAGCATCTTATATGGCGGAAATGGATTTAACTGCATCATATTCAAATGCAAAAAGCCGCGGCGTGGAGGGCGTTTTCGGACAAGCGAAGATGGTTCTTGCGGCAACCTCGGGTCGCCAGGACCCGAGGTTGCCGATGGGGTCAATCTACCAGGCGTACGCCTCTGGTGCTGGCGTTGATGACTTGAGTGGGCGTCCGTGGTTGATGCTGAAGATAGTGTCGAGCCGCGCCATGGTTGCGGTATCGAGCTTTAGCGAGGCGGATCGCTCCAATCCCTCAAGGTGCTGGAGCGTGCGCACGCCGACTATCACTGCGTCGACTGCCGGGTGGGCCAGCGCCCAGGCGTTGGCGACAACGTGCTCGGGCTCACCGAGCTCCGCACAGAGTGCAGAGAATGCGTCCAGTTGGGGTTGGCGATCATCGTTGAAGCCATATTCCTCCCAGACGTCGGCCGTGCGTGAGCCGGGCTGAACGATCTTGCGTCCTGTGAGCAGCCCGCCTGCAAGTGGCATGTATGGGATCACGCCGATGCCCATAGCCTCTGCAGCGGGCAGGACTTCCAGTTCGGGGATGCGGTTGAGCAGATTGTACTGTGTTTGCTCCGACCCCAGGCCCGTCAGGCCCCTCTGCCAGGCCGCCATCTGGAACTT
>JAKJAE010000238.1:0-295 GCA_022707665.1 Chloroflexota bacterium | reverse complement strand
GGTCGAAGTGGTGCACCTGGTAGAGGTCGATATGATCGGTCTGGAGGCGTCGTAGCGAATCCGCCACGTGTTTGCGGACCTTATAGCTCGAGATGCCCCCAGCCTCGTTGGGGCCGGGGCGGGGGATCATGGCTCCGTAGACCTTGGTTGCCAGAACCACACGATCGCGGCGGTTGCCACCTTGTTGGAACCAGCGACCGATGATTTCCTCGGTACGTCCGGTGTTGGGCCTTCCCCCGTACACGTTGGCGGTGTCGAAGAAGTTGATGCCCATCTCCAGCGCCGCATCCATTAT
>JAKJAE010000237.1:4789-5157 GCA_022707665.1 Chloroflexota bacterium | reverse complement strand
CGGCAAATCACGGGATGTAGGGTGGGCAGCGGAGTGTACCGTTGTTGCTTGCCCAAGCATTGTCCGCATCCCGGAACTCGATACTGTAGCTATACGATTTTCCCAGCGTGGGAACCCCGCCGGAGTTCGGCGCGCCGCAGGCTACCTTGAAGCCCGGCCCCTGCATGTCGTAGTAGGCGTACATCGAGTTCTGGAAGAAGCCCCGGTAGACGGCACGGATGCGACTGCCGATGGTTACGGTCATGACACGCACGTAGGTGTCTGAGGCCATGGAGTTCTGGCGGAAGTTGATGTAACAGACGTCCTGAGCGGCGTCGGGCTGGTAGCAGTAGGGCGTGGTCGTCTGGGAAGACGAGAGGGCATCGGGG
>JAKJAE010000237.1:0-4779 GCA_022707665.1 Chloroflexota bacterium | reverse complement strand
CTATCGGGCGAGTCGGGGCTGGCAGGTGCGATAGCCATGCGCGTGTTCTCGCCCTCCGTCTGCACGACGGCGGTCGGTGGTGGGTCCGCCTGTTGGGGCGACGCTCCCACTGGCCGGGGTGTCTCACGCAGCACGAGGTGCATAGCCAGGGCGAGGGAAAGGACGACGGCAACGATCAGGCTCAATCGAATCCAGAATCGGCACATGGCAGACCTCCTTGGCCTGGGATCCGATGGTGAGGTGGGTGCCTCCACGTGTACCGCGATTCTTGGAATATGCAAGAGAGGCCTTCGGGGCTGCGGATGGGTGATGTAGGGATCGGGGTGACCAGATGAATCGCGGCTGGCCACCGATGCGGAGGGCGACCCAGCCCGGGGGGTAGGTGGTTCGTCACGACACCGTGGGTTCGGGCAGGGTCGCCCCTACCCGGACGGTCACGGATGCGGAGGGCGACCCAGCCCGTGGAGTCAGCGGTTCGTCACGACACCGTGGGTTCGGGCAGGGTCGCCCCTACCCGGATGGTCACGGATGCGCGACGCTATCGGCGCTTCTGCTCAGTACACCCCGGGCACGAGCCGCCAGCGGGTGCGCTGCGCGTACTCGCGGTAGCCCGGGAGCTCGTCGTGCAGCGTGCGGTCCTCGAGCCGCGTGCGGATCACGGCGACGATGAGCGCCACGCTCCCCGGCACGATGGCCCAGAGCGACGCCAGCGCCAGCACGGTCCCCGGCACGGTGAGGAACAGCCCCGCATAGCCGGGATGGCGCACGATGCGGTAGGGGCCGGTGTCGCAGAGGGTGTGCCCACGGTCGGCCTGGATGCGCACGACGCCCGAGAAGAAGGCGTTCGCGACCAGGGCCCACGTGCTGAGGGCCCACCCCAGCACGGTCAGCACCAGGCCCACGACCGTGAGCCAGGGCGCGAACGGCGGCGACCACGCAAAGCGGTGGTCGAGCCCCGCCACGACGTAGATCACGACCGACGAGGTGAGCGCCATGAGCGGGGAGAGGGCCCGGTCCCACGGCTTGACGTCCTCGAAGCTCTGGCTGGCATCGCGCTCGACCAGCAGCCCCGGGTGGAGCCGATCCGCCCACCAGCGGCTCCCCACGCTGACGATGGCCAGGAGGATCGCATAGGCCCAGCCCTGGACCCACCCCCAGTCGCCGCCGGCGACGAGGATGATCGCCGCCAGGACGAGCGAAAACACCACGAGGCGCGCGAGCGTGGCGCGCGTCCGGGCCCGCTGTTCAGCCTGCGCCGTGGCTGGACCCAAAGGTGCTGCAGTCATCGTCCACCTCCTTACGGCACGATGTGCGGTTCCCCCTCCTCCCAGAGCATGTCCGCGTTGAAGGTCGGGCAGACCATCGGGCCGCTGCGGTTCTCGTGCGGATACTGCACGACCGGGCCGTAGAGCAGGCACTTCACCGGCGGGCGCTCGGGGAAGAGCTGAAACACGCGCTCGCCGAACACGGCGTCGCCGCGGAGGAGCGACCGGAACGCCTCGATGAGATAGCGTACGATCCGGATGTCGTGCGACTTCACGTCGAGCGTGCCGCAGTAGGTGGTGTGCCCGGTAAAGATGCGGTCGTAGGTCTTGCCATAGCCATCGAGCAGCCGCTGCAGGTCGCGGATGAACGTGCTCGCGGCATAGCGCGTCCCGCTGTTGTAGTTGCAGCAATCGCCGGTGAAGGCGATCCGCGCCCCGTCGTCGATGAAGTAGATGTGCCCGGGCGCGTGGCCCGGCAGGCTGTGCGCCGTCACGCGGCGATTGCCCAGGTCGAACACGTCGCCCTCGTCGAGCGGGAGGATCTCGGTATCGAGGGAGCCGCGGTTGATCATGTCCTCCGTGACCTCCCAGACCTCCCAGTTGCCCACGTGCAAGCGGTTGTTGCGCACGAACTCATCCAGGTCGAAGTCGAGCCGGGCGGCCCAGGGCAGGCTGGCCTTCTCCTTCTCGTTGAGGTAGACGCGCTCGAACTGGTGCATCATCCCCGCGTGATCGGGATGCGCGTGGGTGATGGCCACGTCATAGGGTTTTTCGGTGAGCGACTCGACGATCGCGCGCAGGTCGCAGTAGCCCATGCCCGCGTCGATCAGCAGAGAGCGTTCGCTGCCCACCAGCACATACGCGTTGACCAGGCCGAACTCGTTGATGAGGTAGGTGTCCTTGGCGATCTCGTGGACCAGGGGACGTCGGAGTGCCATAGCGGTGTCCTTTCTGTGTGCGGGTCCGGACGACCTTCGAGCTTTCCGACCCGCGTCTTCTCGGGCTTGGCTCGAAGGTCATAGACTCGGAGTCTAGGCCCGATGGGCGCCGGTGCAAGCGCGCCGGAACGCGGCGCCGGGGCGTCTCTACGGGGAGCACGGCTGCATCACCAGGGTTGTGGACGATGTCCCGCCGCCGGCGACGCCCGGGACTCGTCGATCGGCCTCCTGGTATGCCAGGTGAATAGCGGGTCCGCAGGACCGTAATCGTGCGCTCCTGGGGTGCGGAACACGCAAACGGGAGGTTGTGAGCCCTCGTGAGGCTCCTATACTGTTCGAGCGTGTTACATCACCCAAGGAGGACGAACATGATCGAGATCATCGATGGCCAGGCTCTGGTCTGGCGCCAGGGGTATCAGACGTTACGGGTGGAGCCGTGGGGGCCCGATAGCCTGCGCGTCCGGGCCGCGGACGGCGCCGCGATCCGCAGCGACCTGCCGCAGGCCCTGCTTGACCCCGCGCGGACGCCGGAGGCGCTTGCGAAGATCGGAGAGGGCGTCGCGACACTCCGCAACGGCGCCATCACGGCGGAGCTCTCCGAGGCCGGACATCTGCGTTTCCTCGGCGCCGGCGGTGAGGAGCTCCTGGCCGAGACCGAGATGGTCGTTGACGTGATCGATCCGCCTGCACGGTGGTTCAAGTCGCTCCAGGGTGGGCTGAGCCATCTCGACGCGACCTTCTGCGCGTACGAGGGCGAGCGGCTCTATGGGCTGGGCCAACAGCAGCACGGCCTGCTCGATCAGAAGGGCTGCGTCATCGACCTGATCCAGCGCAACACGAAGGTCTCGATTCCCTTCTTGCTCTCCAGCCGCGGCTATGGCTTCCTCTGGAACAACCCCGGCGTCGGGCGGGTCGAGTTGGGCGTGAACCGGACGCGCTGGACCGCCGAGGCGACCCGTCAGATGGACTATTGGATCACGGCAGGTGCCGCGCCTGCCGCCATCTTGCGTGCCTATGCCGACGCGACGGGCCACGCGCCCGATCTGCCCGACTGGGCGTCGGGCTTCTGGCAGTGCAAGCTGCGCTATCGGACTCAGGAGGAGCTGCTCGAGGTCGCGCGGGAGTACAAGCGCCGTGGCCTGCCGCTCTCGGTCATCGTGGCCGACTTCTTCCACTGGACGTTGATGGGCGACTGGCGCTTCGACCCCGAGCTGTGGCCCGACCCGGCGGCGATGACCGCGGAGCTCGCCGAGATGGGCGTCAAGCTGATGGTGTCGATCTGGCCCACGGTCAACGCGCGCAGTGAGAACTTCGCCGAGATGCAGGCGCGTGGTTACCTCGCGGGCAGCGAACGCGGCGTCCTGGCGCTGCGCGACTTCTCCGACAACGTGCCCTCGGGCAAGCTCTACCTGCATTTCTACGACGCCACGAACCCTGACGCGCGTAAGTTCGTCTGGGATCGCGTCAAGGAGCACTACTTCGACAACGGCGTGCGGATCTGGTGGCTCGACGCGGATGAGCCTGAGATCCGGCCCGTCGATCCGGAGAATGTGCGCTACCATCTGGGCAACGGTCTGGAGGTCGGCAACCTCTACCCGATGCTGCATGCCAAGGGCTTCTACGACGGGATGCGTGCCGCGGGCGAGACCGAGATCGTGTCCCTCAGCCGGTCCGCGTGGGCAGGCAGCCAGCGCTTCGGCGCCGCTGTCTGGTCGGGCGACATTCCCTCGACCTTCGCGTCGCTGCGCCGGCAGATCCCCGCCGGGCTCAACATCGGGCTCAGTGGGATCCCCTGGTGGACCACGGACATCGGCGGCTTCCACAACGGCAACATCGAGGATCCGTCGTTTCGCGAGTTGATCGTGCGGTGGTTCCAGTACGGCGTCTTCTGCCCGCTCTTCCGCCTTCATGGCGTTCGCCAGCCAGAAGGTGGGGGGACCGGCGCGCCCAACGAGGTGTGGTCCTTCGGGGACGAGGTCTACGCGATCCTGCAGGGGATCCTGGCGCTGCGCGAGCGGCTGCGCCCCTACGTGATGGAGCAGATGGCGCAGGCCTCCGAGGCAGGGATGCCGGCCATGCGTCCGCTCTTCGTCGACTTCCCGGATGACCCGGCGTGTGGCGACATCACCGACGCCTTCATGTTCGGGCCGGACCTGCTCGTCGCGCCGGTGGTCTGGGAGGGCGCCCGCAGCCGCGACGTGTATCTTCCGGCGGGCGCGGTGTGGACCGACGCCTGGACCGGCGCGACCCACGCCGGAGGGCAGACCCTCACCGTCGACGCGCCGCTGGATCGGATTCCCCTGTACCTGCGCGACGGAGCGAGCCTGCCGATCAAGGCCTAGGGCAGGCGGAGGGCGACGCCGGCAACGTCGCGCTGGTGCGTAGGGGCGACCCCGCCCGGGAGGCATCCCCGCATCGCGGACCCGCGATTACCGGGCCGGGTCGCCCTCCGGGGCGCAGGCAGAGGGCGACGCATCCCGGTAGGGGGCCGTTCGTTTGCAGGGGGTGGTTCCCGGGATGTGTCGCCCCTACCCGGACGGCGGGATCGGTGACGCGACCCATGGTCCGCGGATCGG
>JAKJAE010000236.1:327-5174 GCA_022707665.1 Chloroflexota bacterium | reverse complement strand
ACTTCCCCAAGCAGAAGGGCGAGAACATCTTCGCCTACCTCTGGGCGCGCACGGTCGCCTGTCCCACCACGGGAAAGCCGATCCCCTTGAGTCCCAACTGGTGGCTCAGCAAGGACCCGCCGGTTGCCGTGAAGATGATCGCTGAGCCCGGGATGGACGAGCCCCGCTTCGAGATCCTCGAGGGCCGGCAGGCCCTGGCGTCGAAGCCCGACGAGGGGACGATCAGCCGCGGCGTCGCGCGTTCGCCCTGGACCGGCGCGACCGTCGATGGCGACTACATCAAGGCCGAGGCCCAGGCCGGGCGCATGGGCCAGGTGCTGTATGCGGTGATTAACAAAGTCAAGGGGGGGTTCGAGTTTCGTGGTCCAAGCGGCGACGATCTGCAGGCAGTGGTGCATGCAGACGGATCGTTGTCAGCGAGGACAGGGAAGTGGAGGGCGAATGACCTGATACCAACTGAGCCAATACCTGAGGGGTCGAAGACGGACGAACCGATCCGGTACGGAGAACGCTACTGGACAGACACCTTCGCCCCAAGGCAACTCCTGGCGCTGATGGTTTATCAGGAAGCTCTACAGGACCTATTGAGCCACGTCGCTCGAGAGGTACATGATGGAACCCGAAGGGAAGCCTTGTCAACCTATCTAGCAACAGCCCTTGACAAGGCCGTTATCTACAACAATCATCACTGCCGGTTTGACCCGACAAGGGGTATTCGCAGCGTTTTCGATCGGCACGATTTCGCATTTGTGTGGAGCTTCGCCGAGTTTGACTCCTCAGCGAATCTGTTGCCCTGGGTAACAAGCCAGGTTGAGGATGCCTATCGGGACCTTGCAGCACTGGTGTCGCCTTCCCAGATCTCGTTCACCCACGCCAAAGGGGACAGACCGGTCGATGGGCTACATATCTCAAGAGGATCTGCTGCATATCTGGCAGAGGCCCGGGAGGGTACCATCCATAACATCACTGTCGACCCTCCCTATTACGACAACGTCCAGTATGCCGAGCTCTCCGACTTCTTCTACGTCTGGCTCAAGCGCAGTGTTGGGCACCTCTTCCCTGAGTTCTTCACCGACGAGCTCACCAACAAGGACGATGAGGCCGTCGCCAACCCCGCCCGCTTCGAGGGGATGGGCAGGAGCAAGAAGGAACTCGCCAAACAGGACTACGAACGCAAGATGCTCGCCGCGTTCCGCGAGATGCACCGCGTGCTTCACCCCGATGGCTGTCTGACAGTCATGTTCACCCACAAGAAGGTTGAGGCTTGGGACACGCTCGCCACCGCGCTGATCCAGGCCGGCTTCACCATCCAGGCCTCCTGGCCCGTCCACACCGAAAGCGAGCACTCGCTCCACCAGGCCAAGAAGAACGCCGCCTCATCCACGATCCTCCTATCCTGTCGCAAGCGGGCCGCCCCGGATGTTGTCAGAGAAACCTGGTGGGACGACTTGCAGGGCCGGGTCCGTGAGACGGCGCGCGAAAAGGCGGCAGAGTTCGCCGCACTGGGGATGCGCGGTGTCGACCTCTACCTGAGCACCTTCGGTCCCACCCTGAGCATTATCTCCGAGGCCTGGCCCGTCCTCACGAGCGAGGTCGATCCCAAGACCGGGCAGCCCCGGACACTGCGTCCCGAGACCGCGCTCGACCTGGCGCGCGAGGAGGTGATCCGCCTGCGCAAGCAGGGCCTACTGCTCGGACGCGATATTCAGTTCGATCCGGTCACCGACTGGTATCTGATGGCCTGGGACGCCTTCGCCGCTGAGCAGTTCCCCTACGACGAGGCGCGCAAGCTGGCCATCGCACTGGGGGTGGATCTGGACCACGACCTGATGGCGATCAAACGGCTGGCGATCAAGAAGGGTGAGTTCGTTACCCTCCAGGAGCCCGCGGCACGTCGCAAGCAAGGCATGGTAGACGAGGACGCCCGCAGTTTTGAAGCCTGGATTGACGCGGCCCATACCGCGATGATGATCTACGCCGAGGATGGCGCCGGGCCGTGTGAGGTCTTCCTGCGCGAGAGCGGATTGCGCCGCGAAGGCACATTCAAGGCCCTCATCCAGGCGCTGCTCAATGCCATCCCGCGCACACGCATCAAGGGCAAGTTCCTGCGCCCCGAGGCCGAGACCCTCGAGAGTATGCGGCTGGCCTTTTTCGATGACATCGCCGCGCCGGTGGAAGAAGAGCCCCCCGTCCAGCAACTCCAGCAGATGGCGTTGCACGAGGCGCCGGGCGGGAGCATCTTCGATGCCGGTTCCGAGGAGGAGGACGAGCCAGAGGAGGAGTAACACGTGACGCTGGCAGGCCGCATACGCGAGTTCGTGGTCGCGGAACACATCGACCCTGCACGCAGGTAAAGCCTGCGTACCGCGACTGTTGTCTCGGGGCATGTTCACCGTGCACTGAGCATGAGTAACCGTGTTCCCGCCGGATGCGGCGCTCTCGACGCCGAAAAGTTCCTGAGGCTTGCCCGTGTCCGATTGGTGAGCCGATATGGCCCACACGAGAGGAGTACGGTCATCTGGATCTTTGGGCTGGAGGACCATGAAGATGAGCACGACTGACGTTGCGCCTAGGCTGTTTGACCTGAACATCGAGGAGATCCTCGACAACTGGGAAGTCTACCACGGCATTCGCGAGCTAATCGCCAACGCTCTGGATGAGCAGGTCCTAACCAACACGGCACCCATCGCGATCACAAAAGCTCCGGACGGTGAGTGGCATATACGCGATTTCGGTCGAGGTATCAGCATCGAGCATTTCACGCTCAACGAGAACGACGAGAAGCTTAGGGCGCCAGACGGGATCATTGGCAAGTTTGGTGTGGGGCTCAAAGACGCCTTAGCGACGCTTGCCCGGCACGAGAAGGGTGTAGTCATTCTCTCACAGCACGGCACGTTCAGGCTTCGGGCGGCTGCCAAGCACGGTTTCGACGATATCGTTACGTTGCACGTCGAGTACCGGGCCACGCCGTTGGCTATGCAGGGGACAGACGTCATTCTGCTGGGTGTGGCCGACGACGACATTAACAGAGCCAAGTCGCTGTTCCTGGCTTTTGCAGACGAAGCCGTTGTCGAGTCGACGGTGTATGGCCAGATCATACGGAGAAAGGCAGAGGCGGCTCGCGTCTACATCAATGGCGTACTGGCGAGCGAAGAGCCGAACTTCCTGTTCTCCTACAACATCACCAGCCTGACCGATGCTATGAAGAAGCGCCTCAACCGTGAGCGCCTAAACGTAGGGCGGACCACTTATACCGATCGAGTGAAGGCCATCCTACGTGTGGCAACATCGAAGACAGTACAGGATGCGCTAGCGGATCAGGTACCGCTGCGCGCTACAGGAAATCAGGCTGACGAGATGGAGTGGTTGGAAATCAGCCAGTTAGCGTTCAATTACCTACATCAGCGCAAGCAGGTTGCGTTCGTTACGGAGCAAGAGGTCTTTCGACGCCCCGAGGTGATAGACAACCTGAAGCGCGATGGCCTGACGCCCGTCGTGGTCAGTGATGCACACAGGGCCAAGATCGAGAAGCAAGCCAGGACCGGTGGGCCGAAACTCCGAACAGTTGAGACATACGTGGAGGATTTCAACAAGAGCTTTGAGTACCGTTTCGTCGATGCGGATCAGCTTAGCCGAGCAGAGCGGAGAGTCTACGACCTGACCCCCAAGATCACGGCACTGCTTGGTACCAGTGGAACGGTTCCCAAAGTCAGGATATCTGAGACGATGCGTATCACCGTCGATAACACGGCTGGCGTCTGGGACCCCGAACTGCCGGGGATTGTCATCTTGAGACGACAGCTTTCAGATCCCGAGTCCTATGCGGGTACGCTTCTGCACGAGCTAACCCACGCAATGAGCAAGCGCTCGGATGTGAGCCGTGAGTTTGAAAGCGCGCTGACCGAGAACCTCGGGAAGGTGGCCATCAGCGCCCTGAGAAGCGCGGGGATTCGGATCTAGATGCACGATGTCAGTGAGCCCAGCGGAGGGACTGTGCTTCCAGCCATAGACTTTCGTATCTTCTATGGCCCAGCCGACAATCCGCTGGAGAACTTCTACATCCCGGCGCTGTCGGCCAGCGTACAGTATGACCGCAGCGCGGGTTTCTTCAGCTCATCGGCGCTCGCGGTGGCGGCGGCCGGCGTCGCCCACCTGATCCGGAGTGGCGGCAGGATGCGGCTGCTCGTCGGCGCCCAGCTCAGCGAGGATGATGTCTCCGCTATCCGCAAGGGGCACGACCTCCAGACTGCGCTGAACGAGCGGCTGCTGGAGCACTTCCCCGACCCGCAGGACGCGCTGTTGCGCAAGCGTCTGGAGGTGCTGGCGTGGATGGTCGGCGAGGGCACGCTCGAGATCAAGGTCGTGTTGCCCACGGACGCTGACGGCCTGCCGATCGCAGCCCACCTGACGCATGACTACTACCACCCCAAGTCAGGCATCTTCACCGACGCAGCCGGTAATCGGGTGGCCTTCACTGGCAGCATCAACGAGTCCGAGACCGCCTGGAAGCATAACTACGAGCAGTTCGCCGTCTATACCTCCTGGGGTGAAGCCAGGTCGTATATTCCCACGGTGGCTGACCGCTTCGAGGATCTCTGGCACGGGCGCGAGTCCGACTGGATCGCTCTGTCCATACCCAAGGCCGTCGAACAACGTCTGCTTACCTACCGTCCCACCGAGGCTCCCACCCGCGACCCTCTCGAACCGATGAAGCCCGTCGAAGTCTGCGGGGAGGTCCAAGCTTCCTACATCGCCGGCAGTCCGCGGGCAGAGCGCATCCTGTTCCAGTTCCTCCGCGATGCGCCCCACATGCCTGGTGCGATCGGCTTGGGCGCCGCGACGTCCGC
>JAKJAE010000236.1:0-317 GCA_022707665.1 Chloroflexota bacterium | reverse complement strand
CTATCAGCCCCTGGCCTCACCAGGTACGCGTGGCCTCCCGGATCCTGGAGCGCTTTCCCGAGCGCGCGATGCTGTGCGACGAGGTAGGTCTGGGAAAGACCATCGAGGCCGGACTGGTGCTGCGGCAACTCCTCCTCTCGGGCTGGGTCAGGCGCTGCCTGATTCTGGCGCCCAAGTCGGTGCTCAAGCAGTGGCAGGAGGAGCTGTACGAGAAGTTCGCCCTGAGCATCCCGCGGTATGACGCTGGCAAGTTCCTGGATGTGGACGACATGCTCCTCCCTGTGGCCACGACAGACCATGCCGGCGGCGCCCTCAAC
>JAKJAE010000235.1:4838-5193 GCA_022707665.1 Chloroflexota bacterium | reverse complement strand
CTTCCAGCGGTTCCTTCTGAGTGATTAACAGCAACAAGCGGGCCTGGCCTATGGGCTGCGCCCGGCAAACCCCAAAGTCGCGCTGGACGCAGCACCCAACAGCCTTTTCACCCAATGGCAGGACCGTGGTGTCGAGGCCGTGATCCCGCGGTCCGACGCGATGCGCAACCCGGATCGGGACGTGCTCCTGGCCCTGTTGCGCTGGTTCGAGCTCAACGTGGCGGAATGACATGAGCACCCGCACGCAATCGCCGCTCGATCTGCCGCCTGACCCGACCAAGCAGCGTCAGCAGCGACGCCTGGCGACGCTGCTCGTTGGGATTGGGTTGCTGTGTGTGCTGGGCGGGGCCGTGAT
>JAKJAE010000235.1:0-4825 GCA_022707665.1 Chloroflexota bacterium | reverse complement strand
CGCGGCCTGCCGAGTCGGGGACGACTGCTGTAGAGCTTACCATCGCCGTCTCGCCCGCGATGAAGCCTGCTTTCGACAAACTCGTGGCCACCTTCAACGATGCGCCTCCTGCGGGAGCGCTGCCCATTCTGACGTTGGAACTCTCACCCGACAAGATGGTCGAGGAGAGCCTCCAGGCGGCGCCGGCCTTCCAGGCGCTCGCTCCTGATAGCAGCCTGTGGTTCCACGAACTGGAACAGCGTTGGGCTGCGGCTGTCGGCGAGAGCGAGGGGGGCGCAGTGATCCCGATTGCCAACCGGCGGACGAGCACCCCGGTGCGCTTCGCGGTCAGCCCGATCGTCGTCGTGGCATGGGAGAGTGTGGCGCGGGACCTCGGATGGCCCTATGAGCCCCTGGGCTGGCAGGAGATCCAGCGTAAGGCGACCCGTGATTCGCAGTTCAAGTGGAACCACCCCAGCACCAACAACGCCAGCGGCCTGTTGGCAACGCTTGCCGAGTTCTACGCGGGCGCGGGGTTGACCCGCGGGCTCACGGAGGAGGCCGCGACCGATCCGGCGACGCTGGAGTATGTCCGCGCTGTGGAGGCGACGGTGCGGTTCTATGGCGAGGGTGAGGCCGTGATCCTGGAACGGCTGCGATCGGAGGGGCGGGCCTTTCTGGATGCCTTCGTGGCACAGGAACAGGTCGTGATTGCGTGGAACCAGGCGCAGCCGTCCGAGCGTCTTGTGGCGATCTACCCTGCCGAGGGTACGCTCTGGGCCGATCACCCGTTGGCCCTGTTGGAGCTAGACGCTTTGAGTGAGGCGCAGCGCCGCACGTACCAGGACTTCGTGACGTTCCTGACGGGCGCCGAGGCGCAGCGGATGCTGCTTTCCGCGGGTTACCGTCCCGCGGATCTGGCAATCGCCCTGGACGAGACGGGAAGCCCCTTTGCCGCAGATGCGTCTGGGGGCCCTCGCGCTGTCGACCCGTCCCAGCCTCAGACGACGCTGCAGATGCCCTCACAGCAGGTTGTCGAGGTCGTGCGCAACGTCTGGTGGTACACCAAGCGCCCGACCAACGTCTTCCTGGTCGTCGACACGAGTGGCAGCATGGAAGAGGGCTCGAAGATGAATCGCGCGAAGGAAGCGCTTCTGGCCTTCCTCGACAACATCCGTGGCGACCGCGACCAGGTGGGGTTGGTCGAGTTCGGCACCGGGGTCAAGCGCATCGAGCCGTTGCGCCCGCTGACCGATCAGGGGCAGGAGCAGTTTGCCGCCGTGATTCGGAGCCTCCAGCCGCGGGGCAATACAGCGCTCCTGGACGCCGTCTGGGAGGCCCACCAGCAGATCATGCTTGCCGATGATCCCGAGGCGATCAACGCGATCGTGGTGATGACCGATGGTCTTGAGAACGCCAGCGACCGCTCGACTATCGAGCTGCAGCGTGCCTTTGACGAGAACCAGGCCCAGCGGATCGTCGTCTTCACGATCGGGTTTGGCGGCGACGCAGATGTCAAGCTCCTGCAGCAGATCGCGCTGATGGGCGGCGGGCAGTTCCGGCGCGCCGATGAGACGGACATTGAGGAGCTCTACCGGGTTATCTCGACCTACTTCTAGTGCGGAGTCTCGGACCGCGGGCATCTTGCCCGCTCCGCGCTCCGGCAACGGTCATCGGACAGATCACGTCCGTCAGAGGAGATGCTGAGGCTATGCCCAACCTGAGGGCTGACATCCAGGGCAAGGCGACCGGTGCGTCGCTGCAGTACGCTTTCATGCGGACCGAGAGCGCGATCATCGTGGCCGGCGCGATTGTCGCGTTTGCGCTACTGCGCTTTCCATCGCGGCTATGGATAGGGTGGCTGATCCTCGGTGTTGTTGGCTGGATTGCCATTGCCGTAACGAGCCTGACCGATCCTGAAACCGCCGCAAGGGTCGCGTGGCAACTGCTGCGCGACCGACTGAAGCTCGACGAGATCAAGAGCCCTGAGCTCCGCGACCGGGTGAGTGCGTTGACGGACTATGTCCGGGCCGTCGAGGGCGATCTCCACAAGCTCAAGGATTCACCCAACAAGCGGGGACTCGAAGAGGCAGCGGCGATGCTCTATGACTGGGTCGAGCAGAGCGCCCTGTTCGCCCGTTACGTGGACACCTACCGCCGCGATTACCGCCTCGAGGAGCGGCGCGTGGAGCTGCCGCAGCTCATCCAGACGCTGGTGGCACGGCTGAAGTACGAGAAGGATCCGGCTATCATCGACCGGCTGAACAGTGAGATGGAGACGCTGGGCAAGGCCTGGCAGACGCTGGAGCTGTTGGATGCGCAGATGAAGCAGGCTGAACCACAGTTGGGCCAGATGGTGACGGCGATGGCCCGGGTCTCGAGTGAGCTGCATGTGGTTGTGGGGGAGCGTGGGGTAGGCCCGGACCACGCCGCCCGCCTGAAGCTCGAGATACAGCGTCATCTTGGGCAGATCAGCGATCTGGTCACCCAGATGGAACGTCTCTACACTGCGGCACTGAACAAAGGATAGTCCCTCCTGGAGGACAGAGCTATGAAGCGAGTGTTTCTGGTGATACTGGTCACGCTGTTGTTGGCGGCGTGTGTGGGGGGCGGCGCAAAGGCTCCGACCAGGGGCGATGTGTTGGTGTTCGTCGCCGTTCCCCTGAGCGGCTTCCAGGCCAACGGTGGGCAGACGGTCCTGGGTGGGGTGCGGTTGGCGGCAGCGGAGATCAACCGGAACGGTGGGATGCAAGGCTATCGGGTCGTCGTGCAGCCTCTGGATGACGAATCGGACAGCGACGTCGCTCTGGCGCAGGTCGAGGCGATTCAGGCTGCGGTTCAGAGTGGTCAGCGGGTGGTCGGCGTTATCGGGCACCTCAACAGCGGGCAGACCCTGGCCGCGATGACGCTCTATGCCGATATGGACCTCGTCGTCATCACGCCGACGGCTTCGGAGCAGAGTTTGACGGAGAAGGGGTACACGAACTTCTTCCGCGTCAACGCCAACGATGCCGTGCAGGCCGCCGTGGATGCGCGATTCCTCGCAGAACACCTTGGGGCGCGGCGCATCGCCGTCGTCCACAACAATACGGAGTATGGCCAGGGACTGGCTGCCTCGCTCACCAGCGAGCTCGCGGGGCGTGGCGCGGAGGTCGTGGTCGACATTGAGGTGGAAGAGGGGCAGGGTGACTACACTGCCGAGGTCCAGCAGGTGAAAGCGGCGGCGCCCGACGCCATCTTCTACGCAGGTTACGAGATCGAGGCTCCCTACCTGCGTGCGGAACTCGTCCGTGCGGGCATCACGGTCCCGATGCTGTGCAGCGACGGCGCCTTTCTCGCCGCGACGATCGACGAGGCCGATGGCACCGCCGAGGGGATGTACGTGAGCGCTTTCGCGCCGAGCCCCCGGTCTGTGGGCGACGCGGCGTGGTTTGAGGCCTACCAGGCGGTCGAGTACCGCAATCCGGATACCTATTCCGTCAACGGTTATGTGGCAATGCAGGTGCTGGCAAAGGGCGCGGAGCTGGCGAAGTCAATCGAGCCCGATGCCATCGCGGAGGCGCTGCGGAGCAACCCCGTGCCGACCTTGCTGGACGAGCTGACCTTTGACGGCGAGGGAGATCTGGTCGATCCGCAGATCTGGATCTACCAGGTCACGGACTCGGAGTTTCGCCAGATCGAGTGGTAGCAACCCACAACGAAGGGAGAGACGACGATGGAGATCGTACGATTGGGACGTTCGGGGCTCAAGGTATCGCGCATCTGCCTGGGCACGATGACATTTGGGGCGGGTGCCGATGAAGCGATGTCGTTTCAGATCATGGATCGCTTCGTCGAGCTCGGAGGTACCTTTCTCGACACGGCGAACGTCTACAACAACGGGGTGACGGAGGAGATCGTCGGGCGTTGGATCAAGGCGCGTGGCGTGCGCGACGAGGTGGTCCTGGCGACCAAGGTTTTTGGGGCTACGGGCGACGGGCCCAACGAGCGCGGGCTTTCGCGCATTCACATCCACCAGGCCGTCGAGGCCAGCCTGCGCCGGCTGCAGACCGACGTCATCGACCTCTACCAGATCCACCGCTGGGATTTCGATTCCCCGCCGGATGAGACGCTCGAGGCGCTCACTGACCTGGTCCGTCAGGGCAAGGTGCGCTACATTGGCTGCTCGAACCTCAAGGGATGGCACCTGACCCAGTTCCTGGGACTGGCGGAGAAGCACGGGTGGTCGCGCTTCGTGAGCATCCAGCCGCTGTACAGTGCACTCAACCGTAGCATTGAAGCGGAAGTGCTCGACGTGTGCGCCAACGAAGGCATCGGTGTCATTCCCTACAACCCGCTGGCGGGAGGCGTGCTGACCGGCAAGTACCGGCGCGGGCAGCCGCTCCCCGAGGACACGCGGCTGAGCGATTCGGAGATGTACCGCCAGCGCTATTACACCGACACCACCTTTGACATTGTCGAGGCGTTTGTCGAAGCGGCAGCAGAGCGTGGCGTCACGCCGGCGCAACTGGCGCTGGCGTGGGTCCTCGCTGAACCGCGCATCACCAGTCCTATCATCGGCGCCAGGAATCTCCGACAGCTCGAAGACACCCTGGGCCGGCTCGACTTCCAACTCACACCTGAGGACCGGGAGACGATCCCTGCCGTGCTGCCGGGGCGGTGGGTCGGCAAGGACCCGGTGTACGACCGGGCATCTTAGGGACCGACACCCCGTGCGAAGGCCCAACCGAATTGGATGGGGTGGGCCTTCGCACGGGCTTCCCTATGCCACTTCCCGGTTCCCCGGTCCGGTGGGTAGGCGTCACTTTTCCGCAGGACTGTGGGCTCGCACGGCTGCCGTAGGGCG
>JAKJAE010000234.1:4826-5204 GCA_022707665.1 Chloroflexota bacterium | reverse complement strand
TCATAGGTCATCGCGTGGTAGAAGCCGCAGTAGTGCTCGAAGAAACGTACCAGGTCAGCATCATCGCCAGCCGCCAGGTCACCGAACTGCGTGTCCGTAGCCTTCTCCATGAAAGCCACGTTGATCAGGTGCTCGTAGACCGGTAGCTGGTCAGGCCTGCGATTATAAGCGACGTCAACCATGCGCCGATAGTCCGGCGTGCGCCGATAGTCCGGCGTGCGCCGATAGTCCGGCGCCGGAACCACATCACGCAAAGTCACCATCAGCACTCCTTACCCAGAAAGTACCGCCGGAGGCCCGCACCGCGAACGATGATAACGCCATGGACGCCCCCCTTGGATAGGTAGCATCCGCGCCCTCTGTAGCCCGCGATCTGGA
>JAKJAE010000234.1:0-4816 GCA_022707665.1 Chloroflexota bacterium | reverse complement strand
GCCCGTACCGCGGACGATCTGTTTGCCACGACGCCTCCAATCCATAGCATCCGCGCCCTCTGTGTATCCCGCGATCCGCGCCCTCAGCGAAACCAGCGATTCAGAACCTGAAGAGACACCCACGCCGCCGCGGCGTTTTGGCCGATCCAGCACCACTCCTTCTGCCCAGCAGAATCTCGCGCACCTTTCAGCCCAGGGCCTGACCGCGATCGTAGTTTCTGGCCAGCCGCCGTGCAACGCGTTTTGGCTTCATCGGTACCTCCCCATCACGCGATCTCCACCATCTGGTGCCCCTCCACCTTGGGCACGGTGAACACCACACGGCCATCCTGCAGGTCAAAGGTCAGGGGCTCGCCCTGAGGAACCAGGGCCACGCGGCCAATAGGCCCGTCGACCTTGATCGACACCCTGACCCCATAGAGCGGAACCACATCCTCGACCACATCGAAGGCTTCACCGCGGCGCTCCGGGACATAGTGCAGCAGGTGCAGCACCTGGCGGTTCAGATCGGGTTGGCGATTCAGCGTCGCGATCGCCGCCGTGGGCGCCTCGACCCACACACGCGGGTCGGGCAGCAACCGCTCAAGCGCGTTGAGGAACAGCACCCGACACCAACGTGGCGCCTTGGTCTGATACTGGCTGAAGATGGGATGGCTGAAGTAGATCACGCGCCCATTCTGCACGACACCCGGATGCGTGACCCTCCCCGACGACGGTGCCTGACGGTGTGAGCAGAAGTGCTTGTAGCTACGGTCGAAGTAGGGCGCCACGACATCGGCAAGGACCTCGGTCCCCTCTGCTGCCGCAACCTCCATCCCACGCATCGTCATCGCGTGCTCAGTCGCCGGCAGCCCTGTTGCCAGCCCATCGCGCGGCAGAAGGTACTCCGCGTAGTTGTGGGCCGTGTACTCACGACCTCGCGCCAGCGCACCCGAAGGATCGCGAGGACCCTCCCCGGTGAGCGTGACCCCGAGAGCGTCCCAGGTGAACGCCGTCTGATCCGGGTTCATCCCCGAGGCAAAGCTGGCGATCACGGCGCCGCCGGCATCGACATAAGCCTGCAGCTTCGCAGCCAGCACGTCGCCAACCGGAACCTTGTCCGGAAGCACAAGCACCCGGTAGCGCCCGAAGTCGCTTTGCGAGTCGATCATGTCGAACTGGTGCTTGCCCTCCTGCAGCATTCTCACCACGCCCATCATCGGGCGGAAATCGACGTCGTTGCGATGCAGCGCTGGATCGGCCTCCTCGGGCGTCAGAACGCCGATGTCGACCACCGGCTCCGCGCCAGCACACCACGGCTCCTTCGCCTCCACCTGAGCGTAGACCTTGCCGATCAGGTCGTAGGTCGCCGGATCGAGAACGCCTCGCGGGTGGAGTTGGTCGCCCACGCAAACCTTGGCATTGAGCGCCAACATGTGGTAGCACTCAAAGGCGAGGGCGGCCTCGTTCTTGTAGGAGTGAAAGTCGCCCCACGAGGTGTGGAACTTGCCCGTCATCCCCAGGTAGTCGACGCCGAGGTTGCGCACGAAGCGCGCGGCAATCGGGAAGTGGAGGTATCCCCACCCCCCACTCGGCAGTGATTCAAGCTCGAGATGGCTGAAGGCATCCAGGATAGGGCGATGGTGCGGTCCCGCGTGCCCGGCGTTGTAGAAGATAAGGGCATCGGGCTTGGTCGCGCGCACGTGGGCCGACATCTCGTGCACGAAGGTATCCAACACCTGCCGGGCATAGACCATCCGGTCCTCCACCCGTGAGGGCTCCACCCCCTGAGCCAGCATGCCCTGGCGGCAGAAGTGGCACGAGCAGTCGCGTGCATCGACGATGTCGAACCAGAAGCCATCGACGGGAACGCTGGCCATCACGTCGCTGACGAGAGCCTTGAGCCAGGCGACGTAGGGACTGTTAAGACAGAGAAGATGGCGGAACCCATCCTCATAGGGGCCGGGTCCGAAGAGGTGGCCATCGGCCTCCATCACACGCCACTCGGGATGCTCCTCCATGAGCTGTTGGTTCCGCTGCACCGAGATGTAGATGGGTGCAGCGATTCCCCGGGCGTGGCATGCCTCGATCTGCTCCTTCAACAGGTTGGTCTCGAGATAGGGATGGCGATACGCCGCGAAGGCTTCGGTGTCGTAGTAGAGCCACCCGTGATGGCAGAGCGCGAAGACGTTGATCGAGTTGACGTGCGCCTGCGCCAGAGTGTCAGCGAACGCGTCAGGATCGAAATCCGCGCCAATCCCATCGATGGCCTCGCTCGTGTGGAAATCGAGGTGGATCTGACGAAACGGCAACTCCACAGCGGACCGGCGTTGGTTCTGCATTGGATGGCCTCCTTGCGCTCAGGCGTTGGTGGGGGTAAGCCGCAGCATCATCACATCATGGCGGTCGACCCGGGCAACAAAGCTGCCGGTGTGGGTGCCGAGATCTTCGTGAGCCCAGAGGTCGCGCACCTTGCAGGGTCGACGGTCGTGCAGGCCCAACGTCTCCCACGCGACAGCGATGCGTCTTCCGTCACGCTCGCCGAGGTTGAACAGACCCACGGCAATCGAGCCATCGAGCAGGGGTTTCGCCCAGGTCACGGCGATGTCCGATGCCCACGGGACGCGCCCCACCTGATAGCCCTGCACGCCCAAGGGATCCTGGTTGACGGCGATGAGCTCGGAGTTCAGTAGAATGGTCCTCGTGGCAGGGCTCATCGCGCGGACGTCACACCCGATCATCAGGGGCGAGGCCATCAAGCACCAGAGCGAGAAATGGCTGCGGTATTCGGCATCCGTACAGCCACCGTGGGCGACGTTGCCCTTTCCGTACATCCCGACGACGAGCATATCGGGATCATTCCAGTGGCCCGGGCCGGCGTACGCTTCCAGGCCCACCTGCTGCTCGAAGCCGATCTTGACGATGGAATCCCACGAGTCGTTGATGTCGCCCGTGGTACGCCACATATGCCCGCCCGTCCGCACACCCCACTGCCAAGGCTTGTGACTGCCCCACTCGCACAGGCTATAGAGGATTGGCCGGCCGGTAGCGCGAAGCGCCTGGCCCATGCGATGATAGAGCATCGGGCCATCAATGCCTGCGGGGGCATAGCAGAAATCGTACTTCAGGAAATCCACGCCCCACTCGGCGAACGTCTGGGCATCGACCTCTTCGTAGCCATAGCTGGCGGGCTTCCCCGCGCACGTGTGGCTGCCTGCGCAAGAGTAGATCCCGAACTTCAGCCCCTTGCTGTGGACGTAGTCCGCAAGCGCTGGAATGCCGCTCGGAAAGATGGTCGGATCCCAGGTAAGACGGCCATCCACCCGCTCATCGGCCTCCCAGAGATCGTCGATCACAACGTACTCATATCCGGCGTCCTTAAGACCCTCGCTGACGAAGGCGTCCGCCGTCTCGCGAATCACGGCCTCATTGACGGCGCCGCCAAACGTGTTCCAACTGTTCCACCCCATGGGTGGGGTCAAAGCAAGAAGACTGTCGGACTCGCGCATTCCACACTCCTTGAGAGCAGAGTTAGGGCTGTCATTGATAACATCGGACTAGCCGAAGCTTACGCCGAAACCCGATAAGCTCAAGTGGGGCAGCTAGACACCGATTCGCTGAAAGGCGGTGAACACTATCAGCAGAGAGACCGCATCGGGTGGGTCAAACTACGATCCGAATACAACGAGTCGGGAGAGGGTAAACCCTCTCCCGACCGCCTCGCACGCATCGTCAGGATTGCACGAGGCAACCCCTGACCAACCCTATTCCGTCGGTGGCTGGTAGATCACCGGGAAGTACATTCGATAGGGCCACTCCGTCCGCAGCGGTAGGAAGTAGGCCTGCCCACCGTCGACATTGTAGGGATCACCATTGTAATCAACCAGCATGAGCCCTTCGGGCTGGCTCAGCTCATAGCCATCCACGTCGTTGATCGCAAACAGCGCGAGCGTGGCGGGATCTGCAGGGCCAGGATCGCTCAAGATCATCCAGTTAAGTGGGTATTTGACAAAGTCGAATGACCCCGCAGCCCCAAGCATAGACCCGCCCAGATCAAACCCGTACAACTCATAGTCGAAGTCCGGATTGGTATCGGCGTCGAGATACTGCCAGGGGGCGGGGAGGTAGTACTCCATGAAGGAAGCGTTATAATCCGTGTAGATCGTGTACGGACTCCCCAGGAAGACATCACCGGTCGCCAACTCGACCTGAGCAACAACCCACGTATTGGTAGCATTGCCTCCACCAAGCAGACCATAGTCGTAGTTGAAGTTCACGATATCGGGAACGCCATCCTCGTCCACATCGAGGTAGAGGTCAAACTCTGCAAAGTAGGGCTGCGGTACGTGCCATACGTCCCAAGCATCGACGGCCACAACGAAAATGTCACCGTACGTGGCATGCTCCCACCCGTAGTCCATACCGAACATCCGCACATCACCAGGACCGGCCATATCTGGGTCAGGAGTCTCATTCCACGCCAGCGCAGGGTACATCCATGTGCTGGAGGTAATCGTCCCGGAATGCGAGATTGCAACGCTACCCACGTCAGTCGTGGAAGGCGCGATGGTGGTATCCCCAACAGCTGTCAGGGTAGCATAAGGCCTTGGCTGGAAGTAGAAGGGGACCTTCAGCTCCTCCGACATCCTGCCCGCGCTCATCGCCATGACAGCCGGCAGGTCGAAGAGGATATAGCCGTAGTACTCCTCCGCAAGAGCATCAAATGAAGTGGGGATCTGTGTAGCATCGAGCGTCAACACAACGTCAAAGGTTGCGCTCCCCCCAGGAGCGATCTGTGCAGATGGCGGTAGGATATCGATATCCACGCCCCACCAGA
>JAKJAE010000233.1:325-5219 GCA_022707665.1 Chloroflexota bacterium | reverse complement strand
CTGGGCGCTCTTGCCGATCGTGCCGCCGAAGAGCAGTAAGCTGGCGGCTGTCGCTACTGATATTCCGCCGATGAAAGGCGCCGATGCCAAGCTCGAGATCGTATCCGGACGAAACAGCTCGCGGTAGGCCAATGTACCCGTCTGCGAGTACAGAAGCACGAGACCCAGAACCAGGAACAGGTCGCCGGTCTTGGTCACCAGGAACGCCTTGAGGGCTGCGCTGTTGGCAGCGGGTTTCTCCCACCAGAAGCCAATGAGCAGATACGAGCACGTGCCCATGATCTCCCAGAAGACGAATAACGTGAGCAGGCTGTCGCACAGCACTGCGCCAAGCATTGCCCCGGCAAACAGCGTGACATATGCGAAGAAGCGGCTGATGCGCGGGTCGTGGCGCATGTAGCCAATGCTATAGACGAAGATCATCAGACACACGAAGCTCACCATCGCCACCATAACGATGGCGGTGGGGTCAAGGTAAAGGCCCAGACCGGCCTGTTCGGTGCCCAGGGTGTACCACGGGAGCAGCCCTACCGCGCCGATTCCCGGCTCGGCTACCATTTGCCAGAAGAGAACCTGTGACAAGACGACGGCGCCTGCGATCGACGCGATCGCAAGCAACTGACTGAGGACGCGACTCCTGTGCGCCCACAGCGCGATGATGGCGAAGGCCACAAACGGCCCGGCTGGGATCAGCCATGCAAGGCTAGACATCGGCACCATATGATGGGTTGGGTTAGCTCCTCGCCGCGCGAGTCCCCAGGCTATCCCTGGAGCAGGTCGATCTCCTCGATCGTGACCGTATTCTCAGTACGCCAGATCGCGACGGTCAACGCCAGCCCCAGCGCTGCTTCTGCTGCGGCGGTTGCGTAGACGATGATGGCAAACGCCTTGCCCGTGATCCGCGCAGGCTCCATAAACCGCGCAAAAGCCACGAGGTTGAGCACGACAGCATTCAGCATCAACTCAACCGACATCATAATGACGATGAGGTTCCGGTTCGCCAGGACGCCGAAGACCCCAATGCAGAACAAGGCAGCACCCAGAATCAGGAACCAGGACAAGGGTATGCCTGTGATCACGTGTTAGTGCTCCCTTCCAAGGAACAGGGCCCCAATCAGGACAACAGTCAGTAGCACTGAGACAACCTCAAAGGGCAAGAGATATCCACCGGGATCGACGAGGGCGGCTCCCAAGAGCGGCAGTGAGTCCCCTGAGACTGGCATCCCTGGCTCCGTTGGCAGGTCCAGCTGCACGATCGTCCATGCCATCACGCCGAACAGGGAGATGGCCACGATTGCTGCCGACCACCCATTGCTGACGGTCCGACTATCCGCGCTCATCGCATCCTTGGTGACCATAATCGCTACGACGGTCAACACGGCGATGCCACCAATGTAGATGAAGAGCTGAATGCCCGCCATGAACGGCGATTCCAGAAGCATGTAAACGATGGCGACACAGAAGAAGGAAGCGATCAGCCACAGCGCAGCGTGAAAGATACGATGGCTGGTGACAACTCTAATGGCCGCTGCCACCATCACACATCCGACGATCAGGAATATTAGCTGGCCCAGATACATGGTTAGTGTGTCTCTATGGATGGACGACTGGAGGGCGCCTGAACGATTGCCGCTGTCGCGTGGATCGCGACGTCTGGCTCAGTACTCCGGCTACTGCCAGGCCCAAGAGCAAGTTCGCCGCCAATAGGCCAGCAGCCCGTTCGATCCCCCCGGTAACGCCCGCAGTGACCATAGCCTTATCAACGAGCGCCACCGTGAGCAGCTCGGCGAGCCCCAGCGGCACCAGGAACTTCCAGTTGAACGCCAGGACCTGATCGATGCGCAGCCGTGGCATTGCTGCCCAGAACAACACGAGCACGTTGAACACGAGGAGGGCCTTGAGCATCAACCAGACGATTCCCAGAAGCGGCACCTGATCGACCCAAGGTCCCCGCCATCCCCCCAGAAACAGCACCGAGAAGATCACCGATGCCGTCAGGTTGTTGATGAACTCGCCCAGGTAGAAGGCACCAAACATCATCCCGCTGTACTCGGTGAAGAAGCCCGCCACAATCTCGGAGTCTGCTTCAGCGAGCTCGAAGGGCAGGCGCCCAACCTCTGCAGCGCTGGCGAGGAAAAAGACCAGTGCCGCCACCGGCGCGACCAGAATGTAAGGCACGTTCTGTGCTCGGATGATGGACTGGAGCGACAGCGATCCGGAGAGCATGACCGGAATGAGCAGAGAAAGCACCTGAGGAATCTCGTAGCCTACGATCTGTGAGACAGCGCGGAAGGCTCCGACCTCAGCATACTTGTTGCGCGAGCTCCAGCCGGCCATAATCATGGAAAAGGGTGCCAGTGAAGATATGGCTACCACGTAGAAGGCGCCGATGTCCAGGTCGACGACCTGCAGCCCTGTCGGGCCAAGGGGAATGACCGCCCAGACGGCAATGGCTACGGCGACCATAAGGACTGGGGCCATCACAAAGACGCCGCGATCTGCCCCGGTGGGGATGATCAGCTCCTTTGTCAGGATCTTGATCGCGTCGGCAAAGGTCTGGAACAGTGCAAAGGGCCCAGCATAGGTACCCGCATTCGTCGGTCCCAAGCGGTCCTGCATTCTGGCCATGACCTTGCGCGCCTCCCAGATGAGGAAAATCACGGCTGCCAGCGGGAAAATCGCCATCGCAAAGGCACCCAGCAAGACGTTCAGCACGCCGCGCCACGCGTCAGTCACAGCTACCCTCCGCGGTTCCCGGCAGACATGATGCCCCAGCCACTACATCCATTCGAGCCACCTCTTGCGCCAGACGTAGATCAGGCCAATCCCGAGGATGCCGAGGAAGATGGCGGCCTCAAGAACCGCGTAGAGCGTGAGTTGGTTGTAGGCCAGAGCCCAGGGAAAGAGGAATGCAGCCTCGACGTCAAACGCCAGAAACGCAAGCCCGAAGAGGTAGTACTGGGCCTTAAACTCGATCCATGTCTCGCCAAAGGTCGGGTTGCCGCTCTCGTAGACCTGTTGCTTGCGTGGATTGGCCTTCTTGGGGCTAAAGAGCCACGCCAGCGCAAGCGGTGCAATACCGAAAAAGACCGATACGAGTAAGAACAGGCCGACGACGGCGTATGGATGAATCATCCCATGACCTCCAGGTGGCACCAAGTTATTATAGCACTGTTGCGCACTCCCACAAATCGCCGTTGTCAACGAAGCGTGCACGGCCCTAAGCCAGAAAGCAAGACAACGGGGGCGTTTGCCCCCATTGTCTTGAGGACTCCGCGCTCAGACATGGTCTTCAGTGTTTGGCCTTGTCGACGTGCTCTTCCCCACCCTTCAGTGCTCGTAGCAGCTCATCACGGCGTCGGGCTTCGCGTTCCTGAAGCTCACGGTCGCCCTTTAGCGCAACGATCAGGTCACGCCGTTTGATGGCGCGTTTGCGCTCGATCTCGACCATACTGGCCTTGTCATCGGCCAGCTTTGCCAACGCCTGGATCCAGGTGCCACTCTGTACAGGGTGGTGACGCACGCGCCAGCGCTCAACGTAGATGGGCAGTGCCTCTGCATTCGTGATCCGTGGTACCGACTTCACCTGAGTCACGCCCTGTGACTGCAGGACGACATCCTCCATCTCGATGATGGGCTTCACAGGACAGATCTGCATACACGCTCCGCACTTGATGCAGTAGTAATCCGCCAGCACTAACTCGCCCTCATCATTGACGTGCAAGGCGCGCGTTGGACAGATGTCTGCACACGCGAAACAGCCCTCCACGCAGGCTTCCCGGCGCAGTGTAACGGTGCCTTCCCACGGTTGCTCCACCGTGAATGCGCCATTGCTGGCGACCTCGCACTGCCGACAACGGATGCAGTGCGGGTAGTCGATCACAAGGGTCTGCGCTTCCTCGTCATAGCTGATCACGTTTCCAGGACAGTTCTCGATAACGAAGTCCTTCAGGCTCCAGTCGAAGACCGTCGGATCGAATGTAGTGGATTCGATGATCTCAGGGAAGGCCTCATATGCCTGCACGGGTACATGGCGCTCGCCGTTCAGTGTTAGCGAGATCGCGTTGACGGGGCACATCACGACACACATACCGCAGAAGACGCAGCTCTGCGGGTCGACGTCCACAGAGAGCTTGGTTGCCAGATGCCCGTCGACCACCGTGCCGCCGGTGTGCGAGAGCGCATCCTTCGGGCAAATCTTGGGTCCGATCTGACAACCCACACAACGCTCCAGATCCCACGTCAGTACATCATGGTGGGTGACCATCTTCCGTTCCAGAGTCAGAGTTGTGTCGGTTCGACGCTTGAGTGTTGTACCGCGCTTCATATCAGCTCCTCAGAAACCCAGTCGTGCCAACTGCTCACGCGGCGACACCATATGCCGCTCGAAGCCCAACTGTGACGCGTCGAGTCCCATCGCCAGCCCGATCAATTGCGTGAAGTAGAGTACCGGCAGGTTCAGAGATCGCCCCACTGCGCGCTCTGCCTTTCCCTGATAGGCATCAAGCGCTGTGTGGCACATCGGACAGGCGAGCGTTACAACGTCCGCACCTGCCTCTTTGGCCGACTCCAGAACATTACCGGTGAGCCGGGCGGTCACATTGGCGTGCGAGATGGCCATCGCACCGCCGCAGCACTTGGCCTTCATAGGATAATCCACTACCTCAGCGCCGAGAACCTGCATGATGTTGTCAAGACCGACAGGTCTTTCGGCGCTATCGAAACGGTCCTTGGGTCGCGTCAGCATGCAGCCGTAATAGGATGCGACCTTCAGACCGGAGAGCGGCTTTTTCACGACGTGACGCAGTGAGTCGAGTCCGAGCATCTCGAGGATGACGTAGACGGGGTGCATCACTTCGACATTACCCGCCATGGTCAGTCCCTCACGCAGGTG
>JAKJAE010000233.1:0-315 GCA_022707665.1 Chloroflexota bacterium | reverse complement strand
TTCCGAAGTGCACCATCTCCCGCGATGCGGAGGCTGGCACGCCTCAAGTTCCTATAGCAGCCACTGCACGGCGCCAGGATCTTGTCAAAGCCTTGCGCCTCAGCCAGCGCGAGGTTGCGCGCTGGCAGGGTTACGGCTGTATCGGCGTGCTCGACGTCCGCATGGACGGCTCCGCAACATGACCAGTCCTCAAGTTCCACCAGCTCTACATCGAGAAGGGGAAAGGTCGCCCGGACTGAGATGTCGTATTCTTTGGCACTGGAGAGCAAGCTACACCCTGGATAGTACGCGAAGCGGCGTTGGGTCGTCACGAGG
>JAKJAE010000232.1 GCA_022707665.1 Chloroflexota bacterium | reverse complement strand
CAAGAAGGCTTGGCCAGCTACACGGCCGGCGTCAGCAAGGGTACGCAAACCAGCATCCATCTCCAGCGAGTCGACGTCGAGGATGCTGGCAGCAGCCAGTCGCATCCAGAAGGCGAACGAGTACCAAGCTGCACGCCCTTCCACGCTGCTTGGATCCGCATAGACCCCCTGAGGCCACTGCGCCATCTTTACCAGGAGCACATCCGTCTTGCGGCGTGATAGTAATGTCACGCGGTGGCTGGGGCCACTCACCAAGATCCGGTTGCTGATGATGCCGCCCTGAGAGCCGGCTGTCGTGCCAGCCGGCTGCGGCGGCGCCACAGCCCAAGCACCGTTCTTCGTTTGCCCATCAACGACCGCTTTCTGAAAATCGAACCCTCCTTGTCCGCCGTTGTCATTGAGGGTGAGGACATTATCCCAATCAGCCATTATCGCTACATTGGCGACGGGGCTGAAAGCCAAGGCGCCAGCAGGAATGGAGAGCGATGGGCGTGTGGAACGTGGCTGCCACTCAAATTGGCCATCGAAATCACGAGGGGCCAGGTCGGTGAAGAAACCCTTCGGCTCGCGCGCATCCAGTGGCCGCAGCTCGATGTCGCCACAGATAGGACACTGCTGCTTGGTAGGCTCTTGGCCACCTGGCGCTGGTTGGGCAGATCCCGGGAGAGGAACTACCGCCTGGCAGCTATTGCAGAGACCGATGAGCCCCTGACTCCCATAAGGAAGGGGCGGATAGAGCCCATCATGTGAAGCGACTGTATTGCCCTGGGGCTGCATCTCCACCACCCCCACCGCGGTGTGGACAGCCTTGTCCTTTACAGTCTCGGAACCAGGCGCGAATTGGCTGAGGGCTATATCCAGGTCGCGATCCACCACACCTTCCTCGGGCGGCCACGGATAGCCCTGCGTGGGCCAGCGGGTATGCAGCAAACGCACTCGGGTTGGGAATCCGAACATGGGCAGCAAGCCGGCGTTTGCCAACCGCTCGCTGAGGGCATTCTGAGTGTAGCTGGCATTGGCGACCACCTGGTCTATTTCACCGAGAAGGTCATTCTGCAGATACTGACGTAGTGCTGCCCGCGTGACGGCCCCCGCGCTGCCAGCCAGCGGTGTCTGAACGCTTAAGACTGACACGATCCGATCAATCTCAGCGCCCTGGCTTGCCAGCCACTGGGCCACGTACGGCCGATTGGCGAGCCATTCATCCTTGGTTCCGAATTCGCCATGCACACTGTCCGGGGAATCACCGCCGGTCGGCGTGACGCTGAGGAACGCCTGTCGTAGCACTTCTTTGACCAACACCCGCTTTAGGATCGGCTGGCTCCCCAGGTCCACATAGGGAGCAGGTGGGTTATCGCCGGTCATGCTCTCGGGCCGCTGGTAGTAGAAGTCGTCGTGGCTGCGCCCCCGGCAGAAAGTAACGGCGAAAGAGACGCTACTGGTGCGCCGGCCGGCGCGCCCCACGCGCTGCTGGTAGTTGAAGCGACGCGGGGGCATGTTGGCCATCATTACCGCGTTGAGGCCGCCAATATCGACACCTGCCTCCATCGTGGTAGTGACACTCAGCAGATCCACGCCGTAGACCTTGGCGATCTCACCAGGGATGAAGACATCCTGGAACCAGCGCTGGCGCCGAGGCCGCTGCAGGCCATCGGTCTGGCCGGTCAGCTCCTCGCAGTTCATGCGGAAGGCACTTGCCATTGGCCCATCCGTTAGGTCCAAGTAGTAGTCGAACCCAGATGCTGACTTCGAGGCAACAAGGGCCGTAGGCTTCTCACACTCAGGGCAGATCCCCACATCCTGCAAGTAGAAAGCGTTGCAGCTCGGGCAGCGGAAGCCAGGCACGCTGCCATCCGGTTGGGCTTGTGGAGGCGGCAGCAGCAAAAGATGACGCGGGTCTAGAGCCAAGCCCCATGCTGACTTCGTGCCGGCTTTCGATTGCAGCAACTGCTGCCGCACATCTTCCGGCATCAGGCCGCGATCGTTGATGTAGCGAGACGACAGGCGACTGAGGTTCTCTTCGGTGCCAGGACGAAAGTGTTCCGCGTAACAATGACGCCGACGAGCCCCCAACTGGCGGATCACAGCCTCGGCGGTGCTGCGCAGCGCCGGCGCAGGGCTGGACTGCGGCTTGTAAGTGACCCTCCCCTGCCCCAGGCCCTCTAGTGTGCGCGCCATATGGGGAAAGATGGTGTACATCAATTCACCCATCAACAGATCATCCATCCGAGCAAGATGACCCAGGATCGCCTGCGCAGCATTCACTTGTTGAGCTGCTTGTCCGGTAGACCAGTTGTAACAGGTGTACCAGGAGTGCCAGCGGTGGTTTTCCACGTAGTGCAGCGCGTGGAAGGAAGAACCGCCCGGGCAGATACCCAAATCCAGCAGAGCATTCCGCACACTGTCGCGCAGGTAGTGCAGCGGCACTGGTCCAGGATAGGCCTGTATCAGAGCCACCCACTCCGCCTGGGCCTGCTGGTTCACTGCAGGAAGCCCTAGCATCCAGACAAGGGATTCCTGGGCCAGCGCCTGGTTGGCGATGGCAAACCGATTGCGGCGTTCCATATCATCCACTTGTGGCGATTGCACCACCTCCGCGTGGAGGTTGGGGTTGAGTACCTGTAGCGCCTGCAGCCGGGAGGGGTTGGCCATCAGGCTGATGCGCAGATAGGCCACCAGATTGGGCCAGTAATCATCGAAGGCCTCCAGCATTACGAAGCGCACCATGTCACGAAAGTGATCGCGCTCCATTCCAGCAGCCAACTTGGCGGCATCTTGCCGGCTGTCAGAGAAGATGACCAACTTGCCGGCTGCTTCAGGCGCCATCTCTCTGAAGAGGCCCGAGGCAAGCACCTGGGCTGCTTTCTGAAACCCGGTGCGGTGGTTGCGCAAGGGCGAGGGGAACGTCTTCCGATAACGATAGTCTGAGTCGCAGTTGGGGCACTTCGTGGGAAGCGCGCGCTCCCTTGGGGCGCGCGGCCCAGCTACTTTGTAGATCCAACCGGGAATTTCGCCCGGCTTCAGGTCACCCGGCATCGTAGTACGACTGCGCTGGCGCAACACACCGCTGGCACGATCCAACGCCGCTTCCTGCCATGAGCGTCCCACGCCATCTACCGTCCATGTTGGATCTTGGGGGGCAATTGATCCACTTGGATCGTGTGGCAGGGGCCAGAAGAGCGCATATTGCCCATAGCGCTGGCCGGTGTTCACCCGGTCGGGCATCTGCTCGAGGTCAGGCTGGTCAGCGGTTAGGATCGTAAGCCTTGTGCTCCCAATCTGACGTTCAGCCCTATACCCACCGAGGAAAACCTCACCGCATACCTCACAGACGATGAGATCTAGAACGCGCGCACCACACTCGCAGGAGATTCGGTGCTGGGTGTGGATACCGCCGATTGTGGGACGTTCCTCGACAGGCAGCGCTTGGCGTTCTGATTGGAGCACTCCAGGATCCGTGCATTCAGGATTGCAGCAGGCCCAGAGATTCTGCAGGTTGTGGAAGAAAAGGTGGCCACGCACCGGCTGGGGCGAGCGATCCCGTTGAGGAAGCTTCGCCAAGCCGAAGGCCAAGAGCAGGCCGCGCAACGCGTCAGGGGAGATGCCGTTCGAGGTCGCGCTCGGGAAGATGCGCTCGCCTAAATGCGGCACCTGCGTGGGGCGTATCGGTCCAGCAACATCGAGGCCCCGACACGCATCACGGATAGCATCCGTTGCCTGGATACGCACCAGGGCTTCACCCAGGCGCTCGGCTGGTGATCCCTGCGACGCCGGTTGGCCCAGCGCATTGGCAAGCTGGGTCATCTGTCCCAATACCTGGGTCTCACCCGGATTGGGAGGGCCGCACTGAATTGGATCAGGCTGGACGCCATGGGCAAATGTCTCGAAAGACGACTGATAGAGGGGCGTGGAGAGGAAGGTACGCGCGCCGGTTGCCGGCTGAGTCTGTTGGCCGCTGACGAAGGCGAACTGGTCACGCCCGAAGAACTCGCGCAGGAACTTCCGACTAGCCGGGTGATTCTCGTCCAAGCTGGCGGTGGTAGTGAGAATGCGCAATCGAGGCGAGTCGAGTGGCAGGCCGAGGCGATCCAGTAACAGGCGCAGGATGTAGGCAACCTCGGTGCCAGGGGTGCCACGGTAGGCATGCAACTCATCAATGATCAGGAAGAACTCCCGTTCGGGATGATCATGCTCAGGGTCATCCTTGCCGGCCAGCCAATCACGGGTCAACGTGAACATGTCCGCTTCGATGCCTCGCATCAGCATGATGTTCAGCATCGAGTAGTTGGTGATGAGGATATCCGGCGGGGCTTCCTGCATATCCCAACGCGACCACATCTCAGAGCCATCCAGGCGCGGGAAGTGGGTGAGGATGTCACGCGGGAGCTTGGGATCGGCAGACAGCGCCTTCACTAGCTCGGCATGCTCTTGCTCCATCTCCTTCAGCCGCCCAGCCAGCCGTTTCAGCCGATTGGGATCTTCCGGACCCGGGACAGGCGTTTGGCCGGTGTATCGGCCAAAGGTGATCCGATTGCGGTTGCGCTGCTGGTCTAGCCAGTAATGAACAGCGTCATCGTCCAACGCGATGCGCAATCGGCGGAGCTGGTCTTCCACCAGAGCATTGAGCGGGTAGAGTATGATGGCGCGCAACGCCTTGGGCCGACGGATGTGACCCCACTGCGGCATACGAGTCTGACCGTGGTTCCACCAGTCCCGATTGCCAGGGGCAGGGCCGGCCGCCGGCCAGCTTACCGACTCCCGCGCCAGTTGTGCTAGCAGAGGGAGGAGGAAGCACTCCGTCTTGCCAGAGCCGGTGCCTGTAGTCACCACCAGGTCCTGGCGATTCACCAGCACTTCACGAAGGCTGTCCCACTGGTGCTGGTAGAGCTGAATATCTGCCGGCATAAGCTTCTTGCCCAGTTCTGCCAGGCCCGCGTACTCCCCTGGTAACTGCTGCGCGGCTGCGGCAAGATTGCCATTATATCGAGGGTAATCCGGCATGGTCTCCAGCAGCGGTGGCTGGCTGAGAACGCCGGCTGCACGTAGAGCGTTCTCCCGCTCCTCGCTCAACACTTCGGAGCGAAGGGGGAAGGCACTCTGAATATAGAGGCGGTAGAGGCGTTCCAACCGCTGGTAAGCACCAATGAGGTCATGCATTGCTTAGGATTCCCCTCCCATTCGAAGTTTGAGCTTGCCTCGTAACAGATCGAGGGTTTCAGAT
>JAKJAE010000231.1 GCA_022707665.1 Chloroflexota bacterium | reverse complement strand
GATCGTGCGTCAGGGGCTGAGGGAGCAGCGTGTCTGCCCCCATCCTGAAATGCACCCCCGGCACGTCCGCCGTGCGCAATCCGCCGGGACTATGCTATAGTAGGTCCCGGCACACCCTATACCATGCCCCAATGAGTCGTGCATGACAACAGACGCCTGTACACCCCAACTCAGCGACCTCGCCGTCGTCGTAGATCCTGAGCATGATGATGTCGCCGTCGCCGTGCAGCGTATTGACGCCGGCACTATCCTGCATCGTGAACACGGTGATCCAATCACGCTTCGGACCCCCATCCCGGCAGGTCATCGCTTCGCCATCCGGCCTGTGCCCGCTGGAGCCTGGATCCTTCAGTATGGGCAGCCATTCGCCATCTCCAGAGGTCTGGTGCCCGGCGATCCGGTCAATGACAGCACAGCGGACAGCGAGGTCCCGGAGATCGGTCCCGGTGCCATTGACCTGCAGCCGGCAACGCTCTCCGCATGGGAGGGTCCACTGCCCACCTTCAAAGGATTCCATCGCACCGATGGCAATGTTGGGATTCGCAACTGGGTGCTTATCGTCCCTACCAGCATGTGCGCTGCCCATGAGGCCACGCAGATCGCGACCCGCGCCGAAGCGAGTGGCATCTACAGCCGCGCGGCGTACCCCAACGTCGATGGGGTTACCGCGATCGCTCATAACGGGGGATGCGCTTGCCCTGACCCAACGGTCGAGACCGTGGGCCCCGGCTCCTATGAGTCAACGCTGCGTATGCTTGGTCAGCACATCCGCCACCCCAATGTCGGCGCAGTCATCGTGATCGAGCTGGGGTGCGAAAAAACCAACCACGTCGCCTTTGACGAGTACTTTGGCACGAGCGACCTCCAAGCCCTCTATGGCAAGCCGGCGCGCCGGCTGTCGGTACAGAACCTGGGTGGCACACAGGCAACGATCGAGCGTGGCCTGGCGCTGCTCCCCGAGCTTCTTGCCGAAGCCAACCGGACACCCCGCAGGCCGGCTCCGTTGAGCAGCTTGGCGCTCGGGCTGGAATGCGGCGGCAGCGACGCCTTCAGCGGTCTCACCGCCAACCCCGCCCTCGGTCACGCCAGTGACCTTCTGGTTCGTGCTGGGGGACGGAGCGTCATTGGGGAGGTGCCCGAGTTCTTTGGCGCGGCACACCTTTTCGCCGCCCGCGCTGTTGACCAAACCGTTGTGGGCCAGATCTATGCCATGCTCGAGGCCTATCGTGCGTATGCTGCCCGGGCCGGACACAGCATGACCGAGAACCCCAGCCGTGGGAACAAGGAAGGGGGCCTTCTCAATATCACGATCAAATCGCTGGGCGCCCAGGCCAAGAGCGGCAGCGCCCCCGTGCAAGGCGTGATGCAGTACAGCGAGTGGGTCTGGGATCGCGACAGAGCGGGGGTCTATCTCCTCAATACGCCCGGCTACGACCAGCTATCGGTCCCCGCGCTCGTCGGCTCTGGTTGCCAGGTCGTCTGCTTCACCACCGGCCGCGGTACGGGCATCGGAAACGCCATCGCGCCTGTTATCAAGATCGCGTCCAACACAACGCTCTACCGGCGTATGCGCGCCGACATGGACATCGATGCGGGCTTGGTCATTCCGGCAGATGGCAGCGTTCCAGTCAGCCTCGCCGAAATGGGCCGGCGTATCTTCGACCTCATCCTTGACGTCGCCTCCGGGCGCACAACGCGGGCCGAGGATAACGGCCATCGCGAATTTGCGCTCTGGGACATCGAGGGACTCTGGCTCTAGATAGGAGACAAGATCATGATATGCATCGGTACCAACACAACCGTCCTTTTCCAGGGTGACAGCATTACCGACGCCGGACGCAGCCGGCATGATGACAACGACCTGGGGCGAGGCTACCCTTCGATGGTCGCAGCGTGGTTCTCTGCACTCTACCCCGAGAAACGTGTCCGCTTCATCAACCGCGGCATCAGCGGCAACCGTGCCAAAGACCTTCGCGGACGCTGGCAGCAAGACTGCCTGGACCTCAACCCAGGTGTCGTCTCGATCCTCATCGGCATCAACGACACGTGGCGCCGGTACGACAGTGGCGACCCGACCTCGGCGGAGGCCTATGAGGCGCATTACCGGGCAATCCTCGAAAGCGCACGGGATGCGCTGCACGCTCAGCTCATGATCCTGGAGCCTTTCTCATTGCCGGTACCCGAAGACCGTGCGACGTGGCGGGTGGACCTGGACCCCAAAATCGCCGTAGCTCGCAAACTCGCCCGGGAGTTCGACGCCACCTTCGTCCCCCTGGACGGTCTCTTTGCTGCCGCTGCTGCGCGCCGCGAGATGGGCTTCTGGCTGCCCGATGGCGTCCACCCATCGCCTGCAGGCCATGCCCTCATCGCCCAAGCCTGGCTCGGCGCAGCCGGTGCCTGAACACTACCTTCAATTGTCGCGGAATACGTGACCGGATCGGGAAAAGGGAAACCCACCGGCCCCGGTCCCGCGTCGCCGATCATTAGCCACAGGAGGTACACCATGCTCACATCCAGAGAACGTGTCGCGAAAACATTGGGCCACGAAGAGCCAGACCGCGTCCCGGTTGATCTGGGCGGCAGCAGTGTCACTGGGATGCATGTAAGCGTCGTTTATGGGCTTCGCCAGGCGCTGGCTCTCGACGCTCCCGGGACACCGGTGAAGGTCGTCGAGCCCTACCAGATGCTGGGTGAGATCGCCCCGGATCTGATGGACGCGCTATCGACTGATGTCGTTGGGCTCAGCTCGCCCCGGACGATGTTCGGCTTTGAGAATCTGGGCTGGAAGGAGTGGACCACCTTCGACGGCACACCGGTGCTGGTTCCCGAAGGATTCAACACGACCCCCGAGCCCAGTGGCGATCTCCTGATGTACCCGGAAGGTGATACGTCAGCGCCGCCCAGTGGACGCATGCCCTCGGGCGGTTGGTACTTCGACTCGATCGTCAGGCAACCGCCCATCGACGATACCGCCCTCAACGTCGAAGACAACCTCGAGGAGTTTGGCCCGATTTCCGATGCCGACCTTGCCTATTACGCTGAGCAATCCGACTGGCTCTTCACGCAGACCGACAAAGCCATCCTCGCCAACTTCGGCAGCACGGGTCTCGGCGACATTGCCCTTGTCCCGGCGCCCTGGCTGAAGCATCCCAAGGGTATCCGTGATGTCGAGGAGTGGTACGTCAGCACGGTAACCCGTCGCGACTACGTGAACGCGGTCTTCGCGCGGCAGACTGAGATCGCGCTTGAGAATCTGGCCCGTATCTATGATGTTGTCGGCGACCGTGTGACTGCGGTGCTCGTCACGGGGACGGATTTCGGACAACAGCAGGGACCCTTCATCTCACCACGCGCCTATCGTGCGCTCTACCAGCCCTACCACGCCCGGATGAATGAGTGGATCCATGCCAACACTGGCTGGAAAACCTTCATCCACTCCTGCGGCTCGATCCTGAAGCTGATACCCGACTTTATTGAAGCGGGGTTCGACATCCTCAACCCCGTCCAGTGTTCTGCAGCCGACATGGACCCGAGCACGCTGAAGGAGCAGTTCGGTGACCGTATCACTTTCTGGGGTGGCGGCGTGGATACCCAGAAGACACTCCCATTTGGCACAGCCGATGAGGTCCAGGCGGAGGTCCGAGAGCGCCTGCGCATCTTCAGCCCGGGAGGAGGGTTCGTCTTCAACACGATCCACAATGTCCAGCCGATGTCGCCCGTTGCGAACGTGCTGGCTATCTACAGGACCGTCCAGGAAGCCGGTACGTATAGTGGGTAATCCATGGCGTCTGACCTTGCCGTAGAGGACCGCAACATCGAGCCGCGGGGTGCTGGTAGCACCCCGCGGTGGATGAGTTACCGCCGCAACTTCTGGTGCCTGGCCCTCGACTTCGGCTTCTTTGGCCTGGGAATGGCCTTCCTTGGGCCTACGACAGTTTTGCCGGGTTTCCTCACAGCCTTGGGCGCCTCCAGCGCCGTGATCGGCTTCATCTCGACGTTGCAGCGCGCCGGATGGTTGCTCCCGCAGCTCCTGGCGGCACGCTACCTCGCCGATAAACCCTACAAGAAGCCCTACATCATCGTCCCAGCGGGCATCAGTCGCTCGATGATCCTGTTGTTAGCTGTGTTCGTGCTCGTCACCAGGGCACGGAATGCCACCCTCACCATCACCCTGGCGATCTTCGCCTTGGCGATCTTCTGGATTGCCGATGGTCTCGGGAGCATGGCCTGGTTTGACTTCCTCAGTAAATCCATCCCTGCGAACCGTCGGGGACGTCTCACAAGTATCGGACAGATTCTCTCCGGCGTGCTCAGTTTCGTCGCCGGCCTCGCCGTTGAATGGGTTCTTGGCGACGGGGGTCCAGGCTATCCCGTCAACTATGCGAGCCTGTTCCTCGCCGCATTCGGGATGCTCGGCCTGTCCTTGACCGCGATCACCCTGGGGGTCGAGAGGAAGAGCCCAACCGTAGAAAAGGTGCCTACCTGGCGGGAGTATCTGCCGCAGCTTGGGCGCATTCTCAAGCACGATCGCGCCTTCGGCCGCTACCTCTTGACACGCCAAGTCTTTGGCCTCGCAGGCCTTGCCGCTCCGTTCTACATCACGTACGCGCTCGACGAATTGCAACTGCCTGACCACGTCGTGGGCCGGTTCACTTCAGTGGGTGTGATCGGTGTTGTCATTGCTGCTGCGCTCTTCGGATGGCTCAACGAACGGTACGGGACCCGCCTCGCCTCACTCATTAGCATTCCCATCACCGCCGCGATTCCCGTGCTGGCACTCCTGATTCCCAGATGGATTCACGATCCGGTCTGGCTTGCCTGGGGCTATAGCGCGGTCTTCCTCGTTAGCCAGGCGTCGAATAGCTGCTATCTGCCCGCCTGGACGTCCTTCGTCCTCGAATGGGCCTCGGACACAGAGCGCCCGCTCTATGTGGGGCTTACAAACACACTGAACGGCATCACCGCGCTCTTCGCGACCCTCGGTGGTCTTATTCTGCAATGGACGGACAACAACTACCCACTTCTGTTCATGATCACCGCAGTCGGCACCCTGATCGCGCTGCCCCTGTCTGTCAGCCTCCCGGAACCTCGCAGGGCAGAGCGCAAAAGCGTTCTGGCATGAGCATCCTATTCAGGGGAGCATTTCATCTTGGCGGTAAAATGAAGACTGCCGTCTTGCCTATCCTGTGCAGGGCGCCCGTCCAGGTGCCAGGGACGCTGTCAGTGCCGGG
>JAKJAE010000230.1:4995-5268 GCA_022707665.1 Chloroflexota bacterium | reverse complement strand
GGTCGTGGCCGTGCTCTTTCGCTATCCGGTTCTCGATTGGGTACGCTCGATTGCACGGGGGCTCGTGGCCACCGATACTGTAATGCTCATCGGGTCAGTCTTCCTGGTGCTGGTGCTGGCGGAGCTCATGCGGCGCACGGGTGCCTCCGATGACCTCGTTTCCTCTCTTCAAGTCCTGGTTCCTGACCCGCGGTGGACGTTGGCGCTGATGCCGCTTATGATTGGACTTCTGCCCATGATCGGCGGCGCTATGTTCTCCGCGCCGATGGTCAA
>JAKJAE010000230.1:0-4985 GCA_022707665.1 Chloroflexota bacterium | reverse complement strand
TACTGGTTTCGCCACACGATGGAATATGTCTTCCCGCTCTACTCCTCACTGTTGATGATGGCGGCTCTGTTGGAGATCTCCGTCTTTGAGTTTGTCCGTGTCTCGTGGCCACTGACCTTCGTTGCCCTAGCTGCAGGCGTTCTCTGGGGGTTGGTGGGTATCGGGAAACGCGAGCGCCCCGAGGTCGGTGCAAGTTATTCCGAAGCCTGGCGCACATTTCTGCGCAGTACATGGCCCTTGCTGGCGGTTGTCTTCTCGGTTGTCGTGTTGAAGATCAACATGATCCTGAGCCTGATCGGTGTCATCGCGCTTTTCGCTGCCGTTCGGCGCGTTGGGCCGAACCAATGGCCGGATGCGCTGCGGCGCAGCTTCCCCCTCAATACGTTCTCAGCCCTTGCCGGCGTCATGGTTTTCAAACACGTGATGGAGGATGCAGGGGCAGTGAATCAGATTCCTCAGGCGCTCAGCAGCTTGGGGTTGCCTGCGATGCTGGTGGCATTCGTCGTGCCACTGATCGCCGGGCTGTTGACAGGTACCGCCGCTGCAACGTTGGCGCTCAGCGTTCCGCTGGTTGCGCCGCTCCTTGCAGGTGGTCCCCACGATGGCATGATGGCAGGTCTGTGGCTGTTCGTGGCGGGTTTCAGCGGTGTGCTTCTATCGCCGCTTCATCTATGCCTGGCGCTAACGAAGGAGTACTTCCAGGCGAGTTGGGGACCAATCTACGCACGCATCGTGCCGTCCGTAGCTCTTGTGGTGGTTGCAGCGTTGGGGATTGTCGTTTTGCCCTGAGAAATGTCGAACCGGGGGCTTGTCCCGTTGCCCCCGGTTCTCAGAAGGAGGAGAATCTCTTGCGGCCCCAGTTGCTTATTAACCCAATTTTACCCGATCCCTGACCCGGTACTTGACGCAAACCTGACGGTATGATGACGAATGCGTGACCAACTAACGATTGCCTGCTACTACTTTCCTAGCTATCACCTGGATGCGCGCAATGCGCGTGTCCACGGCCCCGGCTGGACCGAGTGGGAGCTCGTGCGAAGGGCTGAACCGCGCTTCCCTGGGCACCGTCAGCCTCGTGTGCCGCTGTGGGGCCAGACGAACGAGGCCGATCCGGTCGCAATGGCTCAGAAGATCGGCGCAGCAGCCGACCACGGCATCGATGCCTTCATTTTCGACTGGTACTGGTATGACGATGGCCCCTATCTGGCCCGTGCGCTCGACGAGGGGTTCTTGGGTGCGCGGAACAACGACCGGATGCAGTACGCGCTGATGTGGGCCAATCACGACTGGGTGGACATCCATCCGGCCAAGCTGCATGAGATGGCGGCGAGCGTACGGTTGCTCTATCCCGGGAGGGTGACGCCTGCTACGCTCGATGCTATCGCCGACGTCGTCATTCAGCGGTACTTCTCGCATCCTTCGTACTGGCGTATCGACGGATGCCCCTACTTCTCGGTCTACGAGCTGTCCAAGTTGCTGGAGAGCTGCGGCGGCGTTGAGGCAACGGCTGCAGCGCTCCAGACTTTCCGCCGAAAGGTGCGGGCTGCCGGCTATCCGGATGTGCATCTCAATGCTGTGGTATGGAGCGTGCGCGTGTTGCCCGGCGAGACTGCCGTCGAAAGCCCGAACGCCCTGTTGCATGCCCTGGGCTTTGACAGCATTACTTCCTATGTCTGGATCCACCATGGTGGCCTCGAGCAGTTCCCGTCGACAGACTACGATACTGTCCGGGATCGGTACCTCGCATACTGGACGGAGGCCGAGCGTGCCTTTGATCTTCCCTACTTTCCTAACGTTACTGTGGGGTGGGATCCAAGCCCTCGCACAGTCCAGTCCGATGCTTACCTCAATGCGGGCTATCCCTTCACGCCTGTGATCGTGAACAACACGCCGGAGCGGTTTCGGGTTGCGTTGGCGCAGGTGAAAGAGCGCATGGCTTTCAGCCCCGCGCAACCCAAGGTGCTTACCCTCAATGCATGGAACGAGTGGACCGAGGGTAGCTACCTCGAGCCCGACACGCACGACGGCTACGCCTATCTCGAGGCCATCCGTGAGGTGTTCGGACGATGACAGCGTTCCGTGCGAACCTGCTCCTGTTATTGGCGGCTGCTATCTGGGGCTTTGCTTTTGTAGCTCAGCGGCTGGGGATGGCCCACGTGGGACCGTTCACGTTCAACGCGATTCGCTTCGGGCTTGGGGCGCTGTCGCTGCTCCCCCTGATCAGGGCGACGCGTGACCGCCGGGAACACGCTGCACGACCTGCTGTGCTCTGGGTTGGGGGCTTGATCGTCGGCTTCACGCTCTTCGCTGCGGCGTCAGCCCAACAGATCGGCATCGTTACCACCACCGCAGGGAAGGCGGGGTTTATCACGGGGCTATACGTGGTGTTGGTCCCGTTTGCCGCCCTGATCTGGGGCGAGCGCGCGTCGTGGGTGACGTGGCTGGGCGCGACCCTTGCGGCCGTGGGCCTCTACTTTCTGAGCGTGACCGAGGCGCTCGTCCTCTCCGTGGGCGATGCCTGGGTACTCCTCAGCGCCGTTCTCTGGACTGTCCAGATTCACCTGATCGCGCGTCTCACGCGCGTCATTGATCCGCTGCCGTTGGCAGCAGCGCAGTTTGCCGTGTGTTCGCTGTTGAGTTGGGCGGTAGCTCTGGCGACGGAGACCATCACATGGGCTGGTATCGAGGGTGCATTGTGGCCGCTCGCCTATGGTAGCTTCATGTCAGTGGGGATCGCGTTCACGTTGCAGGTGGTCGCCCAGCGCCATGCACATCCGACGCCTGCGGCGATCATCATGAGCCTCGAGTCGGCGTTCGCAGCGCTGGGGGGCTGGTTGCTCCTGGGAGAACGTCTTGGGACGCGGGGGACGCTCGGTGCCGGTCTGATGATGGCCGGGATGATGCTGGCGCAGGTGCGCTTTCCCGGCGGATCGCTCGACCGCAGCCTGCAGGTGTGACGTAGGCAGTGCCTGCCTGACGTAGTGTGGTTACGGCGTGGCGTAGCTGTCATCTATGCTACAATCAGAGCAGTCGCCTGATCTGCAGCGGCGACATCTTGCTATGCATACACGCGTCGCGATCGTCACCGGTGCGAGTAGTGGAATCGGAGAGGCGACGGCGATCAAGGCAGCGCTGGCCTACTTCACCGACGCGGCTGGGGTTGAGCTAGCGCGGGATCGCATCGCTGTGGTCAAAGTGACGCCAGGGCTGACAACCACTGGTTTCGAGAGGAACATCCGTGAGTCGGGCGCCGGCGTCTCGTTCGAGAAGCTCCTGGCCAAGGCTTCTTTGCCAAAGGCGGTTCCTGCAGAGCGCGTCGCCGAGCGGATCTGGCGGGTTGTACAGCGGGGCAAGAGCCTGCGCGCTGGTCCGCTGCGTGACCGTGTCATGACCGTGGCCGGGCGCCTGTTCCCGCGATTGGTCAATCGGCTACTCGTGGCGGCAACCAGACGCTATACGTCACCTGAGGGAACGCCGACCGACGCCGATGTCGGGCACGACCTACGCGCTCTTGGCCTGACAGCAGGATCTGTAGCCGCAGTGACAACGGCCATCGTCACCTGGCTCTGCCTGCGTCACCATCGCAGGGCTGTCTGACTCTGGATGGCCCGTCTTGTCATCGCTGGTCCCGTGCCGGTAGGCTCCAGCTTTGCTGCGCAATCGACTCACCGAGTCTCGACGCATTTGAAGGGACGATCTATGACACCATCACTCTACCCTCTTCGGTTCAAGGAAATTCTCCGCGACTATCGCTTTGGCAACCGCTGGATCGTGGAGGCCTTCGAGAAGACTGACCTTCCCGAACCTCCTCACCACCTTGGGGAGACGTGGGAGGTCTGTGATCGCCCCAACGGCGAGTCGAGCCCGGTGATCAACGGCGCGCTCACCGGAGAGACGCTGCACACGTTGATCGACGTCTATGGCGAGGCCCTGCTTGGCACAGATATCGTGGCACGCTGCGGCACGCGCTTTCCCTTGCTGATCAAGTTCCTGGATGCTTCCAGCACTCTCGGCGAGCAGGCGCACCACTCGGATGCGCTGGCTGCCGAGCAGGGGCTAAACGACCCTGGCAAGACTGAGGCATGGTATATGCTCCGGGTGCGCGATGGCGCGACGATCCACGTGGGCAACAGACCGGGCGTCACAGCTGACAAGGTCCGCGCTGCCATCTTCGATGGGACGATCAAGGACCTCATGCAGGAGGTCCCCGTCGCGCCAGGCGATGGCTTTCTGCTCTACGCTGGGACGATGCACTACTCCGCGGGGGGCGTGCTCTTCTACGAGATCATGCAGAACTCCGACGTCTACATTGGCCTGCGTGCGCCCAATCCGGCGCTCAGCGCTGCAGAGCGCGAGGCCGCCGTGTGCAGGGCAGTCCGGGGCGTTCATATCGAGGACGGCTTTAGCGCCAAGACCACGCCCGTGGTGCTGGGCAGTGGGGCCAACCAGCGGATTTTCATCTTCGCGTGTCGTTATTTCGCGCTGGAACGGCTCAACCTCATGGCACCGACGATGGTGACGTGCAATGGCAAACGCTTCTTCGTGCTTTCGCTGATCGAAGGTGCTTGCACGGTAGTCTATGGCGATCACCACGAACCGCTCCGCCCCGGCAACACCGTGCTGCTCCCCGCGTCCCTGGGACCCGTGACACTCGTGCCAACTCAGCCGAGTGCCTTCCTCAAGGCTTACGTCCCCGACCTTGTCGAGGAAATCGTGAAGCCATTACGCGTCGCAGGGATTGCGGATGATACCATTGTGGCCCTTGGAGGGAAGACGGCGCTCAACGATCTGGCGAGGGTCGTGAGTGCAGAGGCCTGAATCTCGTCGGTAGACGTCTGGGCAGCACAGAAGGAGCGTCAGCATCGCTATGTGTGTCCCGGGTTGCGGAGCATTGCCTGACCCTGTAACCCCGCGTGAGCGTGTCCTGGTGGCGCTGCGTCATCTGCCCCCCGACCGTGATCGCTCCGGGGGAAGGATACCCTTCT
>JAKJAE010000022.1 GCA_022707665.1 Chloroflexota bacterium | reverse complement strand
CCAGCGCTTCACCACGCGGTGCTCGATTACCTCCACCGCTTGCGGCGCGGGCAACTCGATCACTTCGCGGGTGTAGTCGATGCTCTCCCCCCGCAGTTCGTACTGGCACTCCGGGCAGCGCTCCAGCGCATGCCGCACTTGCCGTGTCGGCGTCAGCCGTTGCCGCGACGTGTTGTGTTCGGCGGCCCGTTTCTTCCGCGGTCGCCGTTCCCCCTCAGGCTTCGGCCGATTGGGCTTCACAAATCCCGGCGCTTCCTGGCCCCGCCGCTCCAGCTCCGCCAATCGTTCCAGCGCCGCGGCCAGTTCCGCACCCTGCTGTGCCACCTGCACCTGCAAGGCTGCGTTTTTAGCCTGCAGCCGCGCCACCTCGCTCCGCAGTGCTGCGTTCTCTGCCGCTAAGTTGCGCTCGGTTCGCTCTTCCACGCCGCCCATCATACCACGCCCCGGGGGAACGCTGAACACTTACCTAGCGCTGGCGATTTGCGGAAATGGTATTTTTGTGTACAATAGATCTAGAATCAGCGTTCAAAGAGCGTTGGTGTCTAGTATTTCTGTAGTCGGAAAGGACGCGTCGAGATGAGAATCTATGTCGGGAATTTGTCGTATCAGGCGACTGAGGATGAACTTCGCCAGCTCTTTGAGCCATATGGCGAGGTCGCCGAGGTCAACGTCATCACGGATCGGGATACCGGGCGCTCTCGAGGGTTCGCCTTTGTTGAGATGCCCAACGCCAAGGAAGGTGCTGCTGCTGTTGAGGCGCTGGACCAGAAGCCACATCAGGGACGGAATCTGCGCGTAAACGAGGCCCAGCCTCGCCAGCAGTCTGGCCGCGGTGGCGGTGGTGGTGGCGGCTTCGGTGGTGGTGGCGGCTTCGGTGGTGGTGGCGGTGGTGGCCGTGGCCAGCGCCGCACAGGCAGTGGTGGTGGCGGTGCAAGCCGCCGGGACTGGTAATACCTCGACGCCTCCGATATACGTGACTCTCCCTCCCCCCAGGCTCCGGCCTGGGGGGATCGTTTTCCACAACTGGATCTTCATCCTATGCCATCCCGGTTGTCAGCACTCGTGAAGCGTGATATGGTACGCCACAGTGTGCGGCGGCTGAGTGCGACCCGTGCCTCGCCGGATGCGGACGATCACTTGAGGGAGGTGGGGGATGATCATTTTGGGCGTTGATATTGGTGGTTCTGGCATCAAAGGCGCTCCCGTCGACACGGAAAAGGGCACTATGTTGTCCGATCGGTTCCGCGTCCCGACGCCTGAGGGTGCCGAACCGGCGGAGGTGGCAGACGTCGTGGCGGAGGTTGCCCGGAACTTCGACTGGAAGGGCCCAATTGGGGCAGGGTTTCCTGCCGTGATCCAGCACGGTGTAGCCAAGACAGCGGCGAACGTCCACAAGAGCTGGATTGGCACTCATGCGGAAGAGCTCTTCAGCAAGTCGACCGGATGTCCTGTCAGGGTCCTTAACGATGCGGATGCCGCCGGTATGGCGGAGATGCGCTTCGGCGCCGGGCGCGGGCGCAATGGCGTGGTCTTTATCATTACCATCGGGACCGGGCTGGGGACCGCCGTCTTCACCAACGGAGTCCTCGTTCCGAACACCGAGCTGGGCCACATAGAGATGGATGGTCAGGATGCCGAGATGCAAGCCTCAGATGCTGCACGCCAGCGTGACAACCTCAAGTGGGCGCAGTGGGGGAAGCGCTTTAACCGTTACCTGCAGCGCCTTGATGCGCTCTTCTGGCCGGATGTTTTCATCCTGGGGGGCGGAGCCAGCAAGAAGATCGACAAGTTCCTTGAAGTTCTGGACGTTCACGCGGAGATAGTGCCGGCTGAATTGGAGAACGAGGCTGGAATTGTCGGGGCCGCTATCGCCGCCGAGGCGTTAGTCACGGCCCAGTAGTACGCGGATCGTCAACGCAACGGGGCGCCCTGCCAGGGCGCCCCGTTGTTCATCTCCGTGATCTCTCCGATTCAGTCGTAACTTCCCAGGGTCTTCGCCAAGTTGACGATCGTGCGGAAGTTGTCGAGGCTGACAGCCGAGGGCACCGAATGATCGGACGAGAAGATGTAGCCCCCATTCGCCTTGACGATGGGGATGACTCGCCGCATTTCGGCCTCGATGGCAACCATATCGTCCCACAGAACAGCGTTGATTCCGCCATGGAGAACCAGGCGGTCGCCATAGGTCTGCTTGACGGCAATGGGATCGACGCCGGCTTTGACCTCCAGCGGATTGAGGGCATCGACACCGATCTCCACAAGCTCGGGGATGAAGGGGCGGATATCGCCGCAGGAGTGGAGCCGTGCTTTGATGCCCTTCGCGTGAGCCCAGTCGACGGCACGCTTGTGGACCGGCTTGAGTAAGCGCCGGTAGGTGCGCACCGAGAAGAACTGGTTGAGCTTGTAGCCCATATCATCAGGCCAGGTTACCTCGTCGAACGTGTAGCCTGCATCCCATACGGCGTCAAGCAGCGCGAGGTTGACGTCGAGAAAGTGGTTGAACATATCAACGCACCACTCGGGGTCGTCGATCAAGGCCATCAGCAGGCGCTCCGTGCCAACGGTCCAGGAGTGGGTGACATCAAACCCGAACCAGAGCCCAGCCTCGATCCAATGGCCTTCTTTGCGCCAAGTGGGGTAGTCGTGCTTCAGCCGCTCCCACGGGATCCGGTCATGGCTTGGCACCATCCTCGCCTTGGCCTTGCGCCACGAGTCAGGGTCCTTGATAGTGAAGTCAAGGAATTCCGGCGTGGAGGCAATGTGCTTCCAGTTCTTGAGTGTGGCACCCCATGAGGTCGTGTTGATGATGTAGGCATCGGTCTCCTCGATGACGCGCGTCGGGTAACGCGGGCTGTTGTCGACGCTAATGTGAGCGATCTTGTCGAGCCCGAAGTAATCCACAAAGCTCACATCCGCGGGCATCCCCTCGCTCTGCCAGCGCTCGATCGTCGCGCCCCACGGTGAGTCAATGATAGGAACACGGTCCGCTTCCTGGTGGGCGTACATCCTGGCGAAGCGCTCGCGCGATGTCATGTGATCCATACGTGTTCTGTGCCCTCCAGCCCCAAGCCCGCGCTCGGGTTACTTTGAGCGAGCCTCCCGGATCCACTGCAGTGCCTGCTTGGCGCTGGCCGTGATCTTCTCGAAATCGCGGGCCGCCAGCCACTCCTTCCTGACCATATCGCTGCCCATCCCCACGCAGACTGCTCCGGCTGTGATCCATGCCTTGATGTTCGCCTCATCGAGCGAGACGCCACCCGTAGGCATCAGCCTTGACCAGGGCATTGGAGCCATTACAGCCTTGATGAAGCCTGGCCCACCCACCTGGGTTCCGGGGAAGACCTTGCATATCTCGACGCCAAGCTCCTCTGCTGCCGAGATCTCGCTGACTGAGCCACACCCAGGCATGTAGGTAACCTTACGCCGGTTACAGATGCGGGCTACTTCAGCATTGAGCATGGGACCAACGACAAAGTTCGCCCCGTAGGCGATGGCCAGAGCCGCCGTGGGGCCATCAACGACGGAGCCTACGCCGAGGATCAGCTGGGGTACTGCTTTGGCAAAGTGGGGAACGAGTTCCTTGAAAACCTCCAGTGCCTGGTCGCCACGGTTGGTAAACTCCACGACGTGCGCGCCACCTGCAGCCAGTGCGCTAATGACATCCTTACAGAGCTGGACGTCGTCGTTATAGAACAGGGGCACAAGCCCAATGTCAATGATCGTGTGCAGAACTGTCAGTCGATCGAAGCGTGCCATTCCATCCTCCTTGGATGAAGCAGTGTGCCTAGCGGTTGACGCGACCGGAGGCGTCGCCTCCCATCAACTTCTCGACCTCACCGACACTGACGAGGTTGAAATCACCCATGATGCTATGCTTCAGTGCCGAGGCTGCCACCGCGAAGTTGATCGCGTTCTGTTTGTCTTCGTACGTGAGCAGGCCGTAGATCAGCCCGCCCATGAAACTGTCGCCGCCGCCCACGCGATCGACGATATGGACGATGTCGTACGTGGGTGCGGTGTAGATACTCCCGTCATGCCAGAGAATGCCGCTCCAGGTGTTGTGGCTGGCCGACAGAGAGCCGCGCAAGGTGACGGCGATCGTTTGCAGGTTGGGAAAACGCTCCTTGAGCTGGGTGCAGACGTGGACGTAGGCATCGGCAGCAACGTTGCCCTTGGTAACATCGACCTCAGGGGCGCGGATGCCGAAGACCTTGTCGGCATCTTCCTCGTTCCCGATCGCGATGTCGGAGTAGGCGACGAGCTCTTGCATGACCTCGATGGGTTTCTTGCCCCACTTCCAGAGTTTGCTGCGATAGTTGAGATCGCACGACACGGTCAAGCCGGCCTTCTTGGCTGCCTGAACAGCCTCAAGGCAGACAGCAGCCGCGCCTTCAGAGACCGCCGGGGTGATACCCGTCCAGTGGAACCAACCCGCGTCCGAAAAGGCAGCGTCCCAGTCGACCATTCCCGGTTCGATCGTGGCAAGGCTTGAGCCTGCACGGTCGTAGATCACGTTGCTCCCCCGCTGTGCCGCGCCGGTCTCCAGAAAGTAGATTCCGAGCCGATCGCCGCCGCGAACGATGTGCGACGTCCCGACGCCGAACTGCCGGATGAAATTGAGGCAAGCATCGCCGATGGCGTTCTTGGGCAGGCGCGTCACGTACTCCACCGGCAGACCATAGTTGGCTACCGAGACGGCGACGTTGGCTTCACCGCCACCGTAGATCACGTCGAAGCTCTGCGCCTGGTTGAACCGAAGGAATCCAGGGGGGGCGAGTCGCAGCATGATCTCGCCAAAGGTGACGATCTTCTTCATAGCGCACTCCTTGTGTGGTGGGTGTATTGACAACGATAGGCGTATCTTATATGCTGCAAGGGACCTGTCAAGAACCGCCTGCAACGCCGGACGTGCCGCCAGTCACCATTTCCGACCCAACCTGACATCAGAGAGGCTTCCTATGGTCACCATCGAACAGCTTGTTGAACCCATCGCGCGCGTTCACGACCGGATGCGCAATGCCGTCGTGGCGGCTACAGAGGGCGCCGTTTTGAGCCAGAGGACACCGGACCTTTCAGCCATCGATGCTGATGATGCAGGCGATACCATCTATGCCATCGACCGCGTCAGCGAGGAGCAACTCATCGAGGCCTTTGAGAGCGAGGTCGCGTCTCTGTCACCTCTGGTCTTGATCGCTGAGGGACTGCCCGACGGTGGCTCCGTCGTTCTGCCAAGGGGCACACCCGCTGAGGAGGCACGCTGGCGCGTGATCGTCGATCCCATCGATGGTACGCGAGGCCTGATGTACCAGAAGCGCAGCGCATGGATCCTGACAGGCGTGGCCCCGGATCTGGGCGCCAGCACGGGGCTGCGCGATATCGTTTTCGCCATCCAGACCGAGGTTCCGTTGATCAAGCAGCATCTGACGGACCAGGTATGGGCACTACGCGGCCAGGGCGTGCAGGCGTGGCGACTGGACCGAACCACGGGCCTCCGGACTCACCTCCACCTCCAGCCCTCGCGTGCCACCTCGATCGACCATGGTTTTGCCACCGTTGCCCGCTTCTTTCCCGGTGCGCGCGAGACACTGGCTGCGATCGACGACGAGGTCGCCGCAGCCGTGTTGGGGCCCGTGAAGCCCGGAAAGGCTGCCTGTTTCGAGGATCAGTACATCTCGACTGGCGGACAGCTCTATGAGCTAATGGCGGGCCACGATCGCTTCGTAGCTGACCTCCGTCCGCTGACTGAGGTGCTGTTGGCGGCAAAGGGGATGGCCCTGGGACTCTGTTGCCATCCTTACGACATCTGCACGGCCCTCATTGCTGAGGAACTGGGCGTCATCGTGACAGCGCCCGATGGGGGGACGTTGGATGCGCCGCTCGATGTCGCCCACGATGTGGGGTGGGTGGGATATGCTAACGCGGCGATCCGGAGTACTGTCGAGCCTGCCCTGCTGCGGTCGCTCACGCGCCGAGGCCTGCTCCACGTTTAGGAAAGTGCCCGGCACTTGGGCGTAGTGCAAGGTGCCGGGGTTCGCGGCTTTGTTTTGGGGTCGTCAGCGCGTTGGGCGGCGGCTGCACTGCAGGTCCCCGGCACCGCGGATTCTGAGTGCCAGGCACTTTCCGAAGTGCCTGGCACTTGGTACCACTGCTACGTATTCTGTTGACACAACCTGAGGTGTGCGCGGCCGCTATTGCACCTGGTAGTTCGGCGGTTCCTGTGTGATGGTGACATTGTGCGGGTGACTCTCGATCAGGCCCGCGTTCGTGATGCGAACGAACCGGGCTTTGGCCCGGAGGTCTGCCAAATCTGCCGCGCCGGCGTAACCTAATCCCGATCGGATGCCGCCAACGAGCTGGTAGATGTACTCGTGAAGGGCGCCCTTGTAGGGTACCCTTGCCTCCACCCCCTCGGGCACTGTCTTACCGCTACGCCCCTGGCCGGTGCCGTAGCGATCTCGGCCGTAACCTCGCATGGCACCGATGCTCCCCATACCACGGTATTCCTTGAACCGGCGCCCGTCGTAGAAGACCACATCGCCGGGAGATTCGTCCATACCGGCAAGCATACTGCCCAGCATCACAACGTGGGCCCCGCCCGCAATGGCCTTCACGATGTCGCCGCTGAACTTGATGCCTCCGTCGGCGACGATCGGGATTCCATGGGCAGCGGCGGCCCTGGCACAGGCGTGGATCGCACTCATCTGCGGCATTCCAGCGCCAGCCACGATACGGGTGGTGCAGATCGATCCAGCGCCCACGCCCACTTTCACCACATCCGCACCAGCTTTGATCAGATCAAGCGTGCCCTCGGCTGTCACTACGTTTCCTGCCATGACTACAATGTCGGGCGTGACTTCGCGAATGCGCTGTATCGCCTGTATCACACCAGCCGAGTGACCATGGGCAGTGTCGATGGCCACCAGATCCAGACCCGCTGCGACCATCAGCTCGACTCGATGTTCCAGGTCTTGGCCGACGCCGACCGCTGCGCCCACGACCAGTCGTCCCTGGGCATCGGACGTGGCATTGGGGAAGTCCCGGGCCTTCTGGATGTCCTTGACCGTGATCAGGCCTTTCAGAATGTTGTTCTCATCGACCAGCACCAGCTTTTCGATCCGGTGTTGGTGCAGCAGTCGCTTGGCATCTTCAAGGCTGATGTTGACGGGCGCGGACACGATGTGCTCCGAGGTCATGAACTCGGTGACCGGGTGATCGTAGTCTTCCAGATCGACGAAGCGGAAGTCGCGGTTGGTCAGAATGCCGACGAGGCGGTTGCCCTCTGCTGTGATAGGCACCCCGCTGATGTGATACGTCGACATGATCTTTTCTGCATCGTGCAGTGTTGCTGTTGGGGGAAGCGTGATAGGGTCGACGATCATGCCCGACTGCGACCGCTTGACTTTGGCCACTTCGCCTGCCTGGTCTTCGGGTGACATATTGCGGTGGATGATGCCCATACCACCTTCGCGCGCGAGTGCGATCGCCATCGACGATTCCGTCACGGTGTCCATCGCTGCCGATATGATGGGTATCGCCAGCCGGATCTTGTCGGTGAGCTGAGTGCTAATGTCAGTGTCACCGGGCAACACGTCTGAGTAGCCAGGCACAATCAGAACGTCATCGAACGTGAGCGCTTCACCTGTGACGAACAGCGCATCATCTTGCATTGGAGCTCCTCCCTGGGTATGACTATTCGAACCATTGTAGGCGGCAATGCCCAGACGTCCAGGAAACACGATGGGCCGAAACGCTGCCCTGGCAGCGTTCCGGCCCATCGTGGATGAGGTAGCCGGCTAACTGAGATGCCGTATGATCTCGTCGGCCATCGCCTGTGTGCCTATCAGTCTGGCATTGGGCTGGCAGCTCCTGAGATCCGCTGTGGTGGCGCGCCCCTCTCTGGCGACTGCCGCGACGGCTGCCTCAACGCGTGCTGCTGCTTCGCGCTCGCCCAGGTGTCTCAGCATGAGTGCACCCGTCAGGATCGTCGCCGTGGGGTTGGCGACGTCCTTGCCGGCTATGTCGGGAGCTGATCCGTGCACAGGCTCAAAGACCGCCAGGGTCTCGCCGATGTTGGCCCCGGGTGCAACCCCAAGCCCGCCCACAAGGCCCGCGCACAAGTCGCTGACGATGTCACCGAATAGGTTTGTCAGCACGAGCACGTCATAGGCCTCGGGCTGAACGACTAGCTGCATGCACATAGCGTCGATGATCATCTCGCGGTAGGCAATGTCGGGATACGTTGCCGCCACCTCGCGGGCAACCTTGAGGAAGAGACCGTCGGTGATCTTGAGGATGTTCGCCTTGTGTACGGCGGTGACCTCACGCCGTCCGTTGCGTCGGGCGTACTCGAAGGCGTAACGTACCACCCGCTCTGACGCCCGGCGGGTGATGATCCTGGTGGCCTCGGCAGCCACGTCGGGGATCACTTCGTGCTCGATGCCCACGTAGAGGCCTTCAGTGTTCTCTCGCACCACGATGAGATCGACGTCAGAACGCACCCCGGGTAGGCCGGGCAACGTGAGTGCTGGGCGGACGTTTGCGTAGAGGTCCAGCGCCTTGCGGATGCCAACGTTGACGCTGCGAAACCCCGAACCAATCGGTGTGGTCACTGGCCCTTTGAGCGCGACGCCGTTGGCACGGATCGAGTCCAGGACTGCCTCGGGCAGTGGGGTGCCCTCGCGCTCGGCGACGGCGGCCCCTGCGTGTTGGACGTCCCAATCGAAGCGTACCCCCGTGGCCTCAAGGACTTTGCGGCTGGCTTCGATGACTTCTGGGCCGATGCCATCGCCGGGAATGAGCGTGACGTGGTAACTTGTCTGTCCCATCAGTTCAGGCTCCGATGCCACGCGTATGGTTGAGCAGACCGCCTGCCAACAGGTAGGCGAGCTCGCGGTCGCTGAACTGCGGATGGAACGTGTAGCGCAAGCCTTTGGTCCGGTTATCGACGGTGATGGGTTCGTTCTTCTGCAGCGCAATACGGACGTCAGCAAACACCAACTCATCGCCGAGATCCAGCGTGTCGTAGTCGGATGGTGCATCGAACGTGAGCGGCAAGATGCCGTTGTTGATCAAGTTGGCGTAGTGGATGCGGGCGAAGGACTTGGCAATAACGGCGCGCACGCCCAGGTACATCGGCGATAGGGCAGCGTGCTCACGGCTCGAGCCCTGCCCGTAGTTGCTGCCACCGACGATCAGACCGCCGCCCCATTCCTTAGCACGACTTACGAAGTCGGGATCGACGCGCTGGAACGTGAACTCTGAGATGGCAGGAATATTCGAGCGTAGGGGGAGTATGGAGGCCCCTGCGGGAAGGATGTGGTCGGTGGTGACGTTGTCTCCTACCTTGATCAGCACTCGACCCGACATCGTCGCGGCCATCGGCTTGCCGATGGGGACCGGCTTGATGTTCGGGCCGCGCAGAATCTCGACCTGCGCGGCTTCCGCCGGCGGCAGCGGTGCGATCATCATCGTGTCGTTCGTAGGATAGGCGTGTGGGGCTGCGACGATGGGGGGGGGGCCCAATGTCCGTGGATCGGTGATGACGCCGGTCAACGCCGCGGCGGCGCAGGACTCCGGACTGGCAAGGTAGACGCTGTCATCCGCTGTGCCGCTGCGACCCTTGAAGTTGCGGTTCATCGAGCGCATGGATGCCACGCCGGTTGCCGGGGCTTGACCAATGCCCAGGCATGGGCCGCACGCGGCCTCCAGAACGCGCACGCCGGCAGCGATCATGTCGGCGAGTGCACCGTTCTCTGCGACCATCGTGAAGACCTGCTTGCTCCCAGGGGTGATGGTCATGCTCACGCTTGGGTGAACCTGCTTGCCCTTCAGTATCGCGGCTACGGTCATCAGGTCCTCAAAGGACGAGTTCACGCACGAGCCAACACACACCTGCGCAACCGGCTGTCCAGCGACCTCTGTGATAGGCACGACATTGTCGGGCATCGAAGGCTTCGCCACGAGTGGTTCAAGGGCCGCGAGGTCGATCTCGACGACCTGTGCGTAGGTTGCATCGGGGTCTGCGCTCAGTGGTATCCAGTCCTCCGGACGACCCTGTGCTGCGAGGTATCGTCGCGTCTGGTCATCACTGGGGAAGATCGACGTCGTAGCGCCCAGCTCGGCGCCCATGTTGCAGATCGTCGTCCGCTGGTCGACAGTGAGGCTCGCCAGGCCGGGGCCAAAGTACTCGATGATCTTGCCCAGGCCGCCTTTGACGCTCAACCGTCGGAGCAATTCGAGGATCACGTCCTTGGCCGTGACCCATGGCCCCAGAGCCCCCGTCAACCGCACACCCAGGATCGACGGCATCGCTGTATAGAAGAGCCCGCCGCCCATAGCAACGGCGACGTCGAGTCCACCGGACCCGATTGCGAGTACGCCGAGGCCGCCCGAGTTCGGCGTGTGGCTATCGGCCCCGAGGAGCGTCTTCCCTGGTATGCTGAAGCGCTCCGATTGAACCTGGTGGCAGATGCCGTTGCCAGGTCGGGAGAAGAAGGCGCCATAGCGGGCCGCCGCCGTCTGCAGGTATCGGTGGTCATCGGCGTTGCGGAAGTCGGCCTGAAGCATATTGTGATCTACATAGCTGATGGCGCGCTCGGTACGGACGCGGTCGATGCCCATAGCCTCGAACTCCAGCCACGCCATCGTACCCGTGGCGTCCTGTGTCAGCGTGTGGTCGATGCGGATGCCGATCTCAGATCCGGGCACCATCTCACCTTCGACCAGGTGCTCGGCGATGATCTTCTCGGCCAGCGTATAGCCCATGCGTTCCTCCTAGTGTCCCCGATCGTCGATGGGGCAGTATACACGGTTTTCGGGTCCGACATAGGTTGACAGCGGGCGGATCAGCTTGTTGTTCGCATACTGCTCCATCACGTGGGCGGTCCATCCCGGCACCCGGCTGACTGCAAACACGGTGACGAAAAGCTCTAGCGGAATGCCCAGCAGATAGAGCACGGGCGCCGCATAGAAGTCCACATTGGGGTAGAGACCCTTCTTGGCATGGACGACCTCGGCAATGGTCGTCGCCAGTTCGTAGAAATGGAAGTCGCCCGACTCAGCGCACAGGTCGAACAGACTGGCACGCAGATATGCGGCGCGTGGGTCAGCAGAGTGGCGGTACACGCGATGGCCGAACCCCATAATGCGCTGCTTGCGCGCCAGGGCATCATCGATGTAGGGCGCCACGTTGGCGACTTCTCCGATCTCGAGCATCATCCGCATGGCCTGCTCGTTGGCGCCGCCATGCAGGGGACCCTTGAGCGTTCCCACTGCTGAGGTCACTGCGGCGTACATATCTGAGAGCGTTGCGGCTGTTACCCGAGCGGCGAAGGTAGAAGCATTGAAACCGTGCTCGGCCATGAGCAGCATGGCCAGGTCCATCGTCTGGGCCTGCAGTGTTGTGGGTTCGTGCCCCTGCACCATATACAGGAAGTTCGCTGCGTGGCTCAGGTCCGGGCGCGGGGCGATGGGTGGCAGGGAATGCCTGCGGCGGTAGAAGCGCGCAACGATCGTGGGGAACTTGGCGACCAGGCAGATTGCCTGGTCCTCCTGCATGGAACCCGGGTCCTGACCATTGGTCCCATTGCAGGTGAGGGATGACACCGCTGTTCGCAGCGCATCCATTGGCTCGACGTGGGTAGGGAGGGCTGAAAGAATGAGGTCGGCTGCCCCGTTGAGTTCGCGCTCTGCAGTGAGCCTGGCGGTAAGGCTGTCGAGCTCCTGGCGGCTGGGCAAGTCGCCATGCCACAGCAGATGAGCGGTCTCCTCGAATGTCGCGCGACAAGCCAGCTCACCGATGTCGTAGCCTCGGTAGCTCAGCGTACCACGCTCGCCGTTCACGTCACAGATCGCGCTGGCACTGATGACGACGCCGGAGAGCCCTTCGTAGGTCGGCTGCCCACCGTCACTACCGCGCGAGGTACTCTCGATTACCGCTGCCCGCGCATCCATCTCCCGTAGTCGGGCCGTGTCTGCCTCCATCGTATCTGCGTGCGCTGGTGTTGTCATCCTCATCTTCCTCCTCCCTCATCAAGCCTTTGCGATTCCGATGCTCACACCCCTCCAAGAAAACAAAAAACCAGCCTACTTGGGGTAGGCTGGCTGGTCTGGACTATCTCGGGCTACATCAACAGCAGCAACCGCCCCGTGTGAAGGGTGGCCTAGGCTGAGGCTGGATCTGCTGTCGGTAAGCCTGCAAGGACATCGTCTCGTTCGTCTCGGATACCATGATACTATTAGGTAAACTCTAGCACAAACTATGCCAAAAGTCAACCACCAATAGGAATAACAGTTATGGACTTCCCGAAGACGGCGGAACAGCGCAGGCTCACCGAGGCGCGCGACCCGCGGTCCAGATGGCGGCACTGGGGTCCTTACCTTGCTGATCGCGCCTGGGGCACTGTTCGAGAAGACTATAGCGCCGTCCGTGACCCGTGGCGCTACTTTCCCCACGACCATGCGCGCAGCCGTGCCTATCGTTGGGGCGAAGACGGCATCGGCGGTGTGTGCAACCAGTTTCAGAATCTGTGCCTGGCCGTTGCCTTCTGGAATGAGCGAGATCCTTTTCTCAAGGAACGCCTGTTTGGTGTGGCGAATGAGGAGGGGAACCATCACAATATGCTCAGGATCGCCATCGAGTTGGCTCAGGAGAACCCAGCGTACGAGAGCGTCGCCAGCAAGTTCTACGAGCATTTTGTCTACATCTCCTATGCATTAGCGCACCTGGGCCAGGGCGGCCACCACGAGGCTGGCATATGGGATGAGGGCGACGGCTTTTACTACGACGTGCTCCATATGCCCGGCGGGGATGTCGTGCCGATGAAGGTTCGATCCAAGGTGGGCCTCACGCCGTTGTACGCCGTTGAGGTGATCGACGGCTCGATGGTCGAACGATTGCCAGACTTCAAGCGGCGCGTTGACTGGCTGCGCGTGCATCGACCTCACCTGGTAGCCAACGGCTCAGCCCTGAGCAACCCCGGGGACGACGGGCAGTTGCTCTTTGCCTTGCCCTACCGGGACCAACTCGTTCGGGTGCTCCAACGTGTGCTCGACGACAACGAGTTCCTGTCGCCGTTCGGCGTGCGATCGCTATCGCGGTACCACGAGGACCATCCCTACACTTTCTATGCGGATGGCGTGGGGTACTCAGTGGGCTACGAACCGGGCGAGTCGCGCAGCAACCTGTTTGGGGGCAACTCAAACTGGCGTGGACCCATCTGGTTCCCCATCAACCATCTTCTCATCGAGTCGCTGCGCAAATACGATCGCTGCTATCAGACTGGCTGGACGGCGCTGGTGGTAAAGCTCCTCGATGAGATTGCCGGCGGAGAGAATTGCGCGTGCGACGACGTAACCGTCTGACGAAGCAGGCCTGACCTAGAACGTGATGATGGTGTACCCCGCCTCGAGGTACCGGGCCAGACTGGGATGCCCTACCATCTCGCCACACAGTGGTAGACCCTGGGCCTCAATGCCCGAGAGCACTTTCATTTGCGCCGAACACGCCTTGCAGACGCAGTCGATCAGACCCAATTCCTTGACTTGCTGGTACACCTTGTGAAACTGCGCTGAGGGTTCGGCAAGGGCATTGGCGGTATGGGTGGCGCTGCCCTCGATCACGACTTTCACCTCATAGCCTCGCGCCTGCATATCAAGGGCGTTGAGCAGAACGTGCACGAAACACATCGGTTCTCCATTGAACGCTACCAAAGCGACCTTCTGAGCCATCCTAACCTCCTAGCATACCGAGTGGGCGTCCCGACAACCGGCCTGTGCCCTTGTCGGTTGCTGGGACAGTGCTGCGAAGCACTCGGTCAGTCTTTGATCGGGTGGACACCCACGTGTGCTACGTCGATCCGGCCCACGTCGCACACGACAGCTACCGCGCCGCCATCGAGTGCTGCGGCCACATCTCCGACATCAAAGACAGCAGCTTCGTCGATCCAGGCCTGAACCCGGCTACCGGATACTCGCATGCGCATCAGGAAGGTCGCGTCGTGAGCCCACGGCATAGGTCGTTCAGCGAGTACGGTGGTGTCACCGCCAAGTTGCTGCACCAGTCGAACCGCCTGGTCATCGCAGAGCAACAGGGCAACGTAGCGCTGCATCCCCTGGACCCGAACAGCCAGGCCGGCACGACGGGCCAGGTGGGGACAGATCGAGGCCACGGCCTCATAGTCAGTCCAGTCGCGGGTCCCCTGGATCATAAGCCCCATGCCACGATCCTGGCTCATGCGGAAGCCCGCGCCGAACCAGACGTGATCTGCGGCATCGACCCAAGCCCGCGTCCATCCGGGGCCAGATCTTCCGGGCGTTCCGGGATAGCCACGCGGAGGGGCCAGCACGGCATCCGGCGCGCCATCCCACGTGAGGTAATCAAGATAGAGCGTGCCCGCAGCGCATTTCTCGGAGCGCACCTCGATTCCTACCTCGGCAATGGGATAGTCACCCGTCTCATCGATCGTCCATGCTAGCTCGGTTTCGCCGCCGGGTTCCAGCAGGACTTGGGGGCCGTGGTGCAGGATGCGCGCATCTTCGCCGTGGAAGGTGCGCAGGTAGAGACCACAGGTTACCGGGGAGCTATTGCCTGCGTCGGCAACGATCCCGGCGTGCACTGTCTGTCCGGCATACAGCGTGGGGGAACAGATGAGCCCGTAGTGGGGCATCCGTGCGGCTTCGGGTGTGAGGAAGGTCGCCGTGCCGGCACGAGCGGGCCTGCCCAGCGCCACGCCCGTGTAGCGGAGAGCCAGGCTACGCTCCCCCCGACGGCTGTGGCCTCTGACGTTTTCAAGGACCGCGGTCCCACGCGTATCGACGGCATCGTCAGGCACAAAGCCCTGAACGGAGCCGGGAAGCTCAAAGTGAAAGCGCGCGCCATCCTTTGGGTGGCAGGCTGGGAGGCCCTGAAGGCCACGGGCGCTGTTCACCAGGTGGTAAGTCTCCGTCACCGCGTCGCTGATCGCACGTCCTCCATCGGCTGTCGGCAGGTAGAGGCGGTCAGCGACCGGTCCGCGGAAGTCCGGTTCTGTTGCAAGCCCAGCGAGCCCGTTCTTGATACCCATCAGGCAGCCAACGTTCCCTGAGTTGCAGTCCGTATCCCATCCCGAGGTATTGACGACCATCAGCGTCTTCTGGAAGTCATCGTCGCCATAAAGCAGGCTCAGGACGATGAGCCCGTGGTTGGGCACCATATGGCAGTTGCCACCGTAGATGTGGTAGCCGTAGTGGGCATCCAGCCACTGCCGCGCCTGTCGCCAGTCGGGCTCGTGGGCGCGCAGATCGCGCAGCTCGGCGATCATGCGCGCGATGATCGAATCGTTAGGGATGAAGCTCACGCCACAATCGAGCAGGCTGTTGAGATCCTGTTCGACAAAAGCCTGGGCCTCCATCGCCGCGAGCACCTGGGCACCGTAGATCGCCTCACCATCGTGACTGACACTTGCGGCGCGGCGGGCCAGGTCTGCTGCAAAGGCCGGATCGCCTGGTGCGACCATCGCCCAGCCGTCGATGAAGATCTGGGCCCCAATCTGCTCCGCGACGACCTGGCTATTGAGCGCGATCGAGCCGCTCTGAGGCGCTGGAATACCCTCCTTCAGCCGGAGATAGGCGGTGTGTTCGGTCGAATTGCCCATGCCCCCCCACCAGAGCACAGTCCGCTCTTCGATGAGGTAGTTGAGCCAGGTCTGCCCGATCTGGACCGGGGTGAGGTCACGTGTGTTGCCGTGGTCGGCGAGCGCGCGGATGAAGGTGAAGGTCCCCGATATGTCATCGTCGGTAACAATCAGGGGTTTGTCGAGCTTCTCGTGGACGTAGTAGGTGATGTCACCGAGGACCTCGGTGATGCGTTCGTAGGTCCACCCCTCGAACGGCCGTCCCAGGTAGACGCCAATGATCTTGCCCAACACACCGGCGTAGACACGTTCTTCGAAGTCATGTGGTAGACGGGGCATAGGAAACTCCTTGTCAGGACTGCAGATGAGACCAACGGCTTACACCATAGTAGCCCTCAGAGTGCAACAACTCTGCCCGTCTTCGCGGACTCGTAGAGCGCCAGAACGCTGCGGAGGAAGTCGCGACTCCGCGATAGTGGGACAACCGGTTTGGCACCATCCAGTGCACACGCCTCCATCGCCCGCACCTGACACCGGTACGGATCGATCCCCTCGATGGCGATGACCTCGCCCTCGCCCTGGCGTGGCTCAAAAATGATCTCCGATGGAGCATCGTTCATCCCCGGTTTCCAGGGGTGTGGAACCGTGATTGTGCCCTCATCGCCAACGATGACCGTGCCTTCGGTGAAAGGCATACGGAAGCTCGACGAGACCTGCGCACTGATGCTGCCGTCGAAGCGCATCTGGCCGATCATCGTCACATCGACGCCGGTCTCGCCTACGATCTGCTGCGCCCAAACCTCAGCAGGTGGCCGGCCCGCGATCGTGATCGCCATGCTATTGGGGTAGACTCCTACGTCCCACAGCGACCCACCTGCGAGTGTGGGGTTGAGCCGGATGTTCGTCGACTGCTCTCGGGGTAGGTAGAAGCTGAACCAGCTTCGGATGAGTTGCAGACGACCGATCCGTCCCTCGGAGACCATGCGCTGCAGCGACAGCGTCTGGGGGTGGTGAAGGTACATAAAGGCCTCGAAGGCTACGACGGCGTTGCGGGCCGCCGCATCCTCGATCAGGTCCAGCTCGGGAAGCGTTGGGACAATCGGCTTCTCACAGACGACGTGTTTGCCCGCATCGGCTGCCTTGACTGTCCATTCGGCGTGGAGAGTGTTGGGAAGCGAGATATAGACGACGTCGATCTCCGGGTCTGCCAGCATCTCCTCGTAGGAGCCGAAGGCCTTGGGGATAGACCACTCCTCGGCATAGGCACGTGCCTTGCCAAGATCGCGGCTGGCAACGGCGATCAGTTGGCTGCGTTCGGCTGTGCGGATGGGGTCGATCATCGCCCGGTTGATGTTAGCAGTGGACACAAGGCCCCAGCGTAGGGGTGCTGATGAGTTTGCCATGATCTCTCCTTCGTGGTTACTGGTTTTGCTGTCTGTTAGGGGGCAGACGCCCCTCATGGTTGGATAGCCAGGGGCACGACCGACACCGCCGGCACCGTATGCTCACCCAGGTCGACCCAGCCCTCCGTCGAACTGCGGTAGCCAACCGTTGTCTTCATCGGCGACGTGAACAGATTCACCAGGAACAGGATGCC
>JAKJAE010000229.1 GCA_022707665.1 Chloroflexota bacterium | reverse complement strand
GCTTGCGCCGGTTGCGGCGATGGGGGGCGATCATGTCGATCCCTTGCTCCGCCAACTGCTGGTCCAAAGGGTCACTATCGTAGGCTTTGTCACCGATCAGGCGCGGGGGAAGTTCGTCCACCCAGAGCGCCTCCAGCGTCTTCTGCACCAGCGTCACTTCGTGTGGCGAAGCACTGTCTGTGCATATGGCGAGAGGAAGACCAGCGCGGTCTGCCACTGCCATGAGCTTCGTACCTTTGCCCCGCTTGGTCTTTCCCACCTCAGGCCCCCCTTTTTAGCGATGACAAAGGTGCCATCGATGAAGCATTCGTCGAGATCCAGACCGCCGCGCTGGCGTAAGTCCTGGGCCAGCGCCCGCAAGACGGCTTCAAAGACGCCCGCCTTACGCCACTCCTGGAAGCGCCGATGGCAGTCTGGTATGAGGGATACCGGTCGGGCAGATCGTGCCAAGGCGCACCGGTACGCAATATCCACAAGATGCCGTCCAGGATCTCCCGATCGGGCAATCGGGGTCTTCCGCGCCCGTCAGCCCGGCGGGGTACCTTGGGAAGCAGCGGCTCAACGATTGCCCATTGTTCATCCGTAAGTTCCATTGCTCAGACTCCTCTGCGTGGTCTGAGCTTAGTTTACCATTTTTGAGATGAGTTCTAGGAATCATTAGGCGAGCGGAGTCATTGAGTGAGAGTCCTGATCATCACAGACCATTACCTACCTGGCTACAAAGCTGGTGGACCGATTCGTTCGATCTCCAATATGGTCGCAAGCCTAGGGCACGAGTTCGATTTCCTCGTATTGACGTCAGACCGTGATCTCGGATCCCACATACCCTATTCCGGCATTGAGCCCGGGTCTTGGCAAACGGTAGGCAGTGCGCAAGTCATGTATTTGCCCACAAGAGAGAAGGCATTGTGGCGTTGGCGACGCTGGCTGAGACGTCTCAACTATGAAGTGATCTATTTGAACGGATGTTTCCCTAATTCCACCATAAAGACACTGCTGCTACGGTGGCTGGGGTGCATTCCTCGTACACCGACTGTCCTAGCACCTAGGGGCGAGTTTTCCCCGGGTGCCCTGTCTCTCAAGGCTACGAAGAAGTCTATCTACTTGGCACTCACTAGACAGTTAGGATTCTATGAATCTATCGTGTGGCAAGCTTCCAGCAAGCACGAAAAAGCGGACATTGTGAACGCACTAGGAGTCAACAAGAAGCAGATAATTATCGCTCCGAACCTAGTCGAAGAGACTCTCAGCAGCAATGCCTCTCAAGCTCCAAAGAGACCAGGATCATTGAGGGCTGTCTTTCTATCACGAATCACGCGAAAGAAAAACTTGCACTATGCTCTGGAGATCATGAGTTCACTTAGGAGTGATATCGTATTCGACATCTATGGACCTGCTGAAGACACTACGTACTGGCAGGAGTGTCAGTCTCTCATCACCAAGATGCCAGCGAACGTTCAAGTGACTTATCACGGAGAACTTGACCACGCAAAAGTTACAGATCAACTATCAAGGTATCATCTTTTTCTGTTACCCACTCGTGGTGAGAATTTCGGTCACGTCATCTCTGAAGCACTTCGAGCAGGATGTCCGGCATTGATCAGTGACCAAACTCCCTGGCAAGAACTAGAGCTGGAAATGGCTGGCTGGGTAGTCCCACTATCCCAGCCGGAGCGATATCGAGCAGTGCTCAATGCAGTGTCTGATATGGACCATACAACCTGGCGGGAATGGTCTCACGGCGCCCGCACCTACGGTGAACAAGCAGCTCTGGATCCAGCCGCCGTTGATGCCAACCGCAATCTCTTCCTAACTGCATTTAGGCAAACTAACAGAGGAGACGATAGATGACTTTCATCGACCAGACCCTTCTTGTCACCGGCGGCACCGGCACCTTCGGCAACGCCGTTCTCCGCCGCTTCCTGCAGACCGATATCGCCGAAATCCGCATCTTCTCCCGCGATGAGAAGAAGCAGCACGATATGCGCCTGGCCTATAACGACCCCAAGCTCAAGTTCTACATCGGCGACGTGCGCCGGCCCGAGAGCCTCCTCGACGCGATGTCGGGCGTCGACATGGTCTTTCACGCCGCGGCGCTCAAGCAGGTGCCCTCGTGCGAGTTCTACCCGATGGAAGCCCTGCTCACCAATGCCGTCGGCGCCGAGAACGTGATGAACGCCGCCATCGCCGCCGGGGTCAAGCGCCTGGTCGTGCTCAGCACCGACAAGGCCGCCTACCCCGTCAACGCGATGGGCATCTCCAAGGCGATGATGGAGAAGCTCGCGATCGCCAAGTCCCGGGTCGCGGTCGGCCGAGGCTGCACGATCTGCGCCACCCGCTATGGCAACGTGATGGCCTCGCGCGGTTCGGTGATCCCGCTCTTCATCGATCAGATCCGCGCCGGGCAGCCCCTCACGGTCACCGACCCCGCGATGACGCGCTTTATGATGAGCATCGATGACGCGGTCGACCTCGTCGTTTATGCCTTCGAGCGCGCCCAACCCGGCGATCTCTTTGTCCAGAAGGCCCCCGCCGCCACGATCGAGACGCTGGCCAGGGCTCTCCTCCGCATCTTCGAGGCAGACAATCCCATCCGCGTCATCGGCACCCGCCACGGCGAGAAGCAACACGAGACGCTCCTCACCCGCGAGGAGATGCTCCGCGCCGAGGATCTGGGCGCCTACTACTGCGTCCCCGCCGACAATCGCGACCTCAACTACAACGCCTATTTCAGCGAGGGCAAGGAGGCGCTCTCCACCCACGAAGACTTCACCTCGCACAACGCCCACCAGCTCACGGTCGAGGAAATGGCCGACATCCTCCTCAGCCTCCGCTACGTCCAACAAGCCCTCTCCGGCTCCCCCAATGGATTTGATAACCATGCATAAGTTCACCACAGAGACACGGAGATCACAGAGAAAACCGGAGAAAACCTTATGAAAAAAACTCCGTGCCCTCCGTGTCTCCGTGGTGAAGGATTCTAAGGAGTTCAACCTATGCACATACTCGTAACTGGCTCCAAAGGCTTCATCGGGCGCAACCTCATCGCTCACCTCAAGGCCCAACCCGATGACGTCATCCTCGAGTACGACGTCGACAGCACTTCCGCCGATCTCTCCGCCGCGCTCGCCGTGGCCGATGTCGTCGTTCACCTTGCCGGCGTCAACCGGCCCCGGACCGAGGCCGAGTTCCAGACCGGCAACGTCGGCCCCACCGAGACGCTGTGCGAGACGCTCCTCTCGCTTGGCCGCGCCGTTCCCATCGTCCTCTCCTCCTCCATCCAGGCCGAGCTCGAGAACCCTTACGGCCTCAGCAAGCGCCAGGCCGAAGAGGTCCTACGCCGCTACGCTCAACAAAGCGGTGCGGACGTCGCCATCTACCGGCTGCCCAACGTCTTTGGCAAGTGGTGCCGCCCCAACTACAACTCGGTCGTCGCCACCTTCTGCCACGCGATCGCGCGCGACCTGCCGATCACGATCTCCGATCCCGCGCGCGAGCTCCAGCTTGTGCACGTCGATGATGTGGTGAACGCGTTTGTCTCAGAAGTCAGAGGTCAGAAATCAGAGGTCAGGGGGGAGGCGGTGTATCGGGAGGTGGGGCCGGTGTATCGGGTGACGCTGGGCCGGCTGGCGGAGCTGATCCGCTCCTTCCGCACGATGCGGGAGACGCTCGTGCTGCCCGATCTCGGCGATGCCTTCACGCGCAAGCTCTATGGCACCTATCTCACCTACCTCGAGCCCGACGCCTTCGCCTACGATCTCACCCAGCGCTGCGACCCGCGCGGGTGCCTGGCCGAGTTCGTCAAGTCGCCGGTTGCGGGCCAGATCTTTGTCTCGACCACGAAGCCCGGCATCACGCGCGGCAACCACTACCACCACACCAAGACCGAGAAGTTCCTGGTCCTTCACGGCCAGGCCGTCGTCCGCTTCCGCCACATTCTGGGCGGTGATATCATCGAATATCCAGTTTCCGGTCGCGAGTTCCGCGTGGTCGATATCCCGCCCGGCTACACCCACGCCATCACCAACACCGGCCCCGACAACCTCGTCACCCTCTTCTGGGCCAGCGAGATCTTCGACTCCGACCATCCCGACACGAGATACGAGGAAGTATAGGATGCCCAACAGAGGTCAGATATCAGAGATCAGCGAACCGAGAGCAGAGGCGAGAGGATGCAGATCAAGTCGGCGAAAGAGCTTGTCGTGTATCAGAAAGCGTACCGGGTAGCGATGGCGATATTCGAGATGAGCCGTAGCTTTCCGCCCGAGGAACGTTACGCGCTCACAAGCCAGATCCGCCGGTCCTCACGGTCGGTTTGCCTCAACCTGCGTGAAGCCTGGGCAAAGCGGCGTTACGAGGCCCACTTCGTCAGCAAGCTGACCGACTGCGATGGCGAGAACAGCGAGACGGACTCCTCCCTCGACTTTGCGCACGATTGCGGCTACATCACGGCCACACAACACGCGGAGATGGTCACGCTGTGTCAGGAGATTGGCAAGATGCTGGGAGCCATGATCAACAATCCCACGCCCTTCCTGATCGCCCACCGCACCCCTCCGCCTTCTGGCCTCTGATCTCTGACCTTTGATCTCTGACCTTTGATCTCTGACATCTGTCTTCTGACCTCTGAAAGAAGGCCTTATCAATGAAAGTCGCCACCATCATTGGTACCCGCCCCGAGATCATCCGTTTGTCGCGGGTACTGGTAACTCTTGACCGGTACTTCGATCACCGCATCATTCACACCGGCCAGAACTACGACTACGAGCTCAACCAGGTCTTCTTCGATGACCTCGAGCTCCGCGCGCCCGATATCTACCTCGATGCCGCCGGCGCCACCGCGGCCGAGACCATCGGCCTTGTGATCGCCCGTGCCGACGCTGCCCTGCGCGAGGTCCGCCCCGACGCCGTCCTCGTCCTGGGCGATACCAATAGCTGCCTTGCCGCCATCTCCGCCAAGCGCCTCAAGATCCCCGTCTTCCATATGGAAGCCGGCAACCGCTGCTTCGACGAGCGCGTCCCCGAGGAGATCAACCGCAAGATCGTGGATCATATCAGCGACATCAACATGCCCTACAGTACCATCGGCCGGGAATATCTCCTGCGGGAAGGCTTGCCGCCGGATCGGGTGATCAAGACGGGCAGCCCCATGTACGAGGTTCTGCATTACTACATGCCGAAAATACAGAAGTCAGAGATCAGAAGTCAGTTGAAGCTCCAGAAAAAAGATTACTTTGTGGTGAGCTGCCATCGGGAAGAGAATGTGGATGACGAAT
>JAKJAE010000228.1 GCA_022707665.1 Chloroflexota bacterium | reverse complement strand
TCCACAGGAGAGCGTTCGCTCGCCGTGCTGGATGATCTCGATTCCGCCCTGCTTGCCCTCAGGGTAGCGGTTGTGAAAGATCAGGGCTGCAAGGCCAGGCGCTTCGAAGGTCCCGTGCTCCGATAGGGTCCAAAACGAGTCAGTCATCAGGTCTACCTCCGCGATGCGTTTATTGTCAGTACTATAGTATGGAAAGGTTAGAAACAAAAACGCTACGTCCAGAACTCAAACGCCAGTTGACGCACAGGCTTGCGCCTCTGGCCCCGCGCCTGCAAGAGGATCAGCCGGCCCTCCGACGATCGCGTGTAGACGAGGCGTCCCCCTCCGACAGTACGCTGCCAGGCACGGGCCAGCGCCTCGGCCCGTTCGCGGCGTGTCGCCAGCACGTCCGGCACACGGTGGTATGCCCGCAGATCCTCCCCGAGCCCGAGCGCCGACCGTACAAGCGTCCACAGAGGCCGGTAGATCAGACTCCGCAAGGTAGCGCTGTCGCGTTCGATCAAGTACCGCGCATCCCCCACCGGCCCGAGGAGCTCGCGGTAGGCGCGCGCGAAGACGTCGGAATCCTCTGGCGACGCGTAGTCGATAAAGACCTGATACTCCCCGCCCGGTGTCTCGGCGACGCGCACGTACTTGTCATCGAGCGCGTGACTCACCAGACCTGTCTCGCGCAGCGCAGCCAACAATGCCCGCGCCATGTCGAGAAGTACGGCATCAGCCGGTAGTTCCAGAAATGCTCGCTTGAAAACACGCCAGATCGCGCGTGCATTGACCACCAACGCGACCAGAAGCCCAAGGCTCAGGATCACGAGCACCGCAATCCCAAGGAAGGTTGGATCACCAAAGCCCGGAAGCTGCAACAGGCCAGCAACCCAGATCGTCCCGGCGACGCCAACGAGACTCGCAAACAGCCGGCGCACGATCGCGCGCAGCGAATCCGAGATGGTGGCGACCGTGCGGAATTTCAGATCGCGCGGTTCCACGTGCGTAGCGCTGAAGATGAAGTTCGAATAGGGCTCGCCCACTTCCCAGAGGTCGTAGACACGCTCACGCTGCTTCACCGCTGCGAGCATCCGCTGGGTCACCCTCGGGAGTTGGATCATCTTGAAATCCCGGAAGGCCAGTTCGTCAGCGAGTTCCACATCGACGTGGGCGACGCCGCGCACGATCTGGCCCTGCAGCGGGGATCCGAGGAGCAGCCCTGCCGATGCCCGCTCGATAGCGTTGGATAGGTCGGCCATTGTCTGCCGGACGATGATGCCCCAGGTGTGATGGTGGCGTGCGGCGAACCGTCGCAGGTCGACATCGCCCCTGTCGAAGCGGTTGCTCGTGCAAACGACGTCCCAATTGTGCGCCACCTTGCGAGGCCACGCCGGGTCCAGGCGCAGGCTGCGCCCTCTTAGCTGCTGCACACCCGTGCTCGTCGTGACTGCTGTAAGGTCGATGAGCGTATTGAGCGAGAGGGCATCCCATCCCTCGCCGAAGAGGCCCCGTGTCCCTACCAGGCACTGCGTCAAACCACGCTCAAACAGATCGGTGACCAGGGCCACGTAGGTCCGTGCGCTCCATCCCCTCCCCGCTCCCGCAAGCTGCAAGATCCGGGCATCGTCGGTCGGCTCCCAGGTCCAGGTGAAGGTCGCGCCGGTTGCTGCCACCCATCGCCGGACGCCCTCCTCCAGCTTCGGGACGTCATCTGCCCCGCCCAGGACGACATTCCCGGTCACAAGGACGGGCGAGAGTATGCCCGTGGCCTCATCGCGGACTAGCCGGCGAAAGACCCGCACGGCGCTGCCAGCGTCGGGATCGAGGACGTCCTTCAGGCGCCGTCCGTGTGCGCTCATCCGCTCGAAGTCAGTGATCACGACAGCCCGCAAGCGCTGGCCCATCGCTGCCGATTCAGCCCGCAAGATCTCGACGGTCGCCGTGTCCTTGGACTCCGAAAGCGTGAGCACGAGTTCGCCGGGCGAGCGTTGGTGACGCACACCGCGCTCGGTGATGGTGATGGCAAAGCCCAGGAGCACCCGCCGCAGCTCACGGTACAGGCCCTGATCCTCCGGGTCCGAGCTCACCTTGAGCACCCGCAACCCGAAAGTCTCCAGAAGGATCAGCCAGTCGTCGATGGTAGGCGCCTGTTGCATCTCTTCGATCAAGGTTACGTCGGGCGGCAGCACAGTCCCCTGCTTCAGCAGCACCTTTACCCCGGCAACCGCAAGGGCTGGCTCACGGCTGAAAAAGGCATCGAAGGGCTCGGGTTCCACCGCCATGCCTGACCTTCGCTCGGCCACCGCGTGCCAGAGCCAGGTCTGGAAGGCCTGCGTCCCGGTCACTCTCTGCACCGCTACCTCGAAATGCCGCTGGATGTGCCGCAAGTAACGGAGTTCGCGCTGCGACGGCTCACAGAAATAGACCAGGTCGCGGTAGGGCGCCAGATTGCCCTCCTTGACGACAGCCGGTGTGGGCACCTCGAAATCCACCTGGCCCAGGAGCGCGAGGTAGTTCTCGTACTCCTGATCGGTTGCGGCATCGGGTAGCGTCGCCGTGAGTCCTACGACGCGCACGCCTGGCAGCGCCGCAATGAGTGTACGCAGGATGAACGCCCAGTAGTCGAGGAGATGGTGGCATTCGTCCAGGACGATCGTCCCCACCCCCAGGCCAACAATGCGGTCGATCAGGTCGCGGGCATTGGGGTGCAGAAACGGGCGCCCATCGGCCCCAGCTTGCTGCAGGAAATCACGCTTCACGCGCCGGTAGCGACGGGATACCTCGCGGCCAAAGGTCGTAGGGTTCGTCTGGCGCAGCGTCTCGATGCGCGCGTGGGCCTCGGCCTCCGTCTGGACCTGATCACTGGCCAGCAGATCGTCGACCCAGCGCTCCAAAGCCACCCGTTCGACGAAGTCCAGGTTCTCGCCAGGGGTAGAGAGCACCTGATACGTGAGAAGGTTAATCTCGGCCAGCGCCCGTGCATCGACACTGCTATGGTCGGTAATCCAGCGGGGATCGTCTGTGAACTGCGCGAGCTTCTGCTGCCACTGCGCCTGGATCGTCGTCGTCGGCGCAAACACGACCGCGGGCTGCCCGAAACGCCGGATCAGTTCGAGGCCGACGATGGTCTTTCCTGAGCCGGGGGGTGCGACAATGTGGTAGGTTGCCTGGGTCGTGGCCTTGCGTTCGACGACCTCGAGGATCATCTGCTGGTAACGCCAGAAGGAGTGCTGGAATTGAAGTTCGGTGAACACCATGGCGCAAGTCTAGACACAGGCTGGGGAGTGTCAACATAGCCCGCAGGCGTCGTTTCCCTGGCGCATCCACGGCACCGTCAGCCATGGCTAGACGCAGCAACCTACAACAGATTGGCCAGGTCGGCAGGTTCCGCAACCAGAACGTAGGTACGACTTCAATCGTTCGGGCGCCTCAGCAGGCGGTCACGGAACGCTACATCGGTTACTATGAACCAACGTAACTGAACACTAGGCCGGGATGCCGGCCTGGCGATTCCAGGCCCGCCAGGCGAGCTTTGCCAATGGTGTGCGCCGGTCGTGCAGGCCGGCTGCGCCTACCTGACTGCGCCATGCCGTCTCGGCATCCTGCGCGCGCTCGAAGCATGCCGCCTCGAAAGCTGCGCGCCGTGCCACGCCAGCGGGTGCAAGCTGCAGTGCTTCCTCGCCCCACTCCGCCTCGATGCTATTGCGCGCACCCACAAAGAGCGAGAGTGCCGTGCCCGGATCGCGCAGCACGCGCCGGTGCAGGACCTCGTGCTGCCAGAAGAGCGCCGTCGGGTCGTAGGTGCCAGTTGGGTGTGGGCCGGTGGGCGGCAACGGCACGTCGAGCCAGACCGGCTTGAAGAGGCTGGTGCAAGGCGCGGCGGTGCCCGTCACGAAGTGTGTGGGGTGGCCGGGTCGCAGATGCGAGACCATCGAGCCCGTCGTCTGCGAGCCGCGCGCCGGGCCGAACGCCGCGTGCGCGCAGACCGTGGTCCCGACCAGGCCCCGGTCGGGGCGCAACGCACCGGAAGACGGGCCGTGGTCGCGCAACGTGCGCATCATCAGCCCTGCCGTCACCTGCCCGCGTGCAGCCTCCAGCAGCGCCATCGTACGCTTTCGCCGGTTGGCAGCGTCGCTGAAGGTGGAGTAGATGAAATCCGAGTAGCAGCGCGCAAAGCTGAAGTCCTCTGGCCCCTTGCACCACTTCTGGTCCACGGCAAAGGGGACGAGGTCTGGCGACGCAAGGTCCCAGGCATTCGTGATCGTCAGACGGTTCGAGATGGTGTAGACCCCCTCGACGTGCAGGGCAGCCCAATGAGGGCCCGCGGACTCCAGCACCCAGGCATCCTGTGGGTCGGCGATCAGAAAGCTATTGTGGTAGAAAAGCTTGTGCTGGAAGCCGCAGTTTCCGCTCTGTCCGTGCTCACCCAGCAGCGATGTGATCACGGTCACGGCCTCCTCAGCGGTCGCAGCACGCTCGAGCCCCAGCCGCAGCAGATCCATCCCGATCAAGCCGTCTTCCGTGCCATAGGGTACCTTGGTGAAGACAGCCTCGTTACCGATCGTGACGCCCTGGTCATTGGTGCCCATCTCAGCACCCCAGATCCAGAAGGGCTTGGCCAGGAGCACGGCGTGGGTGTGAGTCACCTGAGGCACATCCAGGTAGGTGCAGTGCACGGTGCCGCCCGGCGTATGGTCAGCCGCGGGCAAGACTACGACTTCATGAGCCTCGTTGGGCTCATGGTCGGAGTTCTTCCCAAACAGGACCACGCCGTCGGCGGTGACGGATCCAGTTGCAACAAGCGTATCGCACATATGAACGATGAGTGGCGGATCGTGAGTGGTGTATGGCGCCTCTCGTCATACACCACTCACCACGTCGCATCTCCCCTAGCGCACGCCCAGCAGTAGCTCCACCGTCAACTGGTCGAGCTTCTCGTACTGCAGGCCGCGAGCGGCAATTGCCTCGCGATCGAAAGCGTGGGCCTTGAGCGCAGCCGCCTTGGCGGCCGTATAGGTGCCCTTGAAGGCATCCATCGAGCCATCGTCAGCGTTGATCTCGGCGAGCAAGGCCTGAATGTCGGGATCGGCATTGAACTGCCGGGCCTTCTCCTTGAGGATGAGATAGGTGCGCATGCAGCCGCGGGCGAAGTCTTTCACGCCCTCGTAGTCTTCGGTACGGTAGGCGTGGGCGTCGTAGTGGCGACTGCCGGCGTAACCAACATCCTCCAGGAACTTGACCAGGAAGAAGGCCTGTTTGAGGTTCTGCGCGCCGAAGCGCCAATCCTGGTCAAAACG
>JAKJAE010000227.1 GCA_022707665.1 Chloroflexota bacterium | reverse complement strand
CCGTCTTGACTACCCGCAACTATGAGATGATGTTTGTCGTCGGCGCTGACCTGGGCGAAGAGCAACTCGACGCCCTCCTGCAACGCGTTCAGCGCTATCTGGAGACCGCCCAGGCTGAGGTCTTCAGCACCAAGAGCTGGGGCTTGCGACGTCTGGCCTACACGCTCAAGGGACAACGCGAGGGTCGCTACTACCTGGCCCAGTTCGCCGCCCCCACCCAGACCATCAACGACCTTGACCGCAGTATGCGTCTGATCGAAGAGGTGCTTCGGCACATCATCGTCCAGATCGACAAGGTCGAGATGCCTGAGAGCCCCGAAGAGCCCAGCCCGGCAGAGGCTGAGGCTCCTGCCCCCGCTGTGGAAGCCGAGGCTGCCGTGGCCGAGGCCCCGGCGCCCGAAAGCCCCGCTGTCGAGGATGCCGAAACGCCGGCTGAGGCCTAACCGAGCGCACGCCTGCGCAGGAGCCCGCCCATGACACGTGGACTTAACAAGGTGATGATCATCGGCCATCTCGGGCGTGAGCCTGAGATGCGATTCACCTCCACCGGCCGGCCCGTTGCAGCCTTCAACGTCGCGACGGTGAGGGGCTGGACCAACAACGATGGTGATCGCCAGGAAGAGACCGAGTGGTTCTACGTCGTCACATGGGGCAGGCTCGCCGAGCTGTGCAAGCAGCGCCTCCACAAAGGATCGCTAGTCTACGTTGAGGGCCGGCTCCAGACACGAAACTGGGAAGGCCCCGAATCTGAACGCCACTATCGTACCGAGTTGGTCGCTCAGGAGCTCATCTTCCTTGATGGACACGATGGGTCTGACGATGTCGACTACGACGATGGGGATGCCGCAGATGCCAGAGGTGCAGATGCGGACGAAATGTAACTGAAGGAGATCGAGAGAGTGAGCGATTACAGACGAAACAACCGCCGCCGTTTCACGGCTCGGGCCAAGGTATGCCAGTTCTGTACTGAAGGCGACGATAGCATCGACTACAAGAACATCGGGTTGCTCCAGCGGTTCGTGAGTGACCGTGGCAAGATCCGCCCGCGTCGCCAGACGGGCACCTGCGCCAAGCACCAGCGGCGCCTGACCGTGGCAATCAAGCGCGCTCGGCACATCGCCCTGCTGCCCTTTGTTGCCGAGCTGGACCGCTAGCCGGGCATTACCACGAACCATCGGGCATAGGGTGATCCTATGCCCGATGCGTATGTGGAACGGTGAACAAGTCCATGGCCAACAAGAAGACCGAAGTCGATAGGCAACTCAACCGGCGGCAGATGGCGCGCCGCGATCGCGAGTTCCGCCTGCAACGCATTCTGACGCTGGCAGCGGCTACCATTGGGGTTGTCGTCGTCGCGTTGCTGGTTGTGGGCCTCGTGATCGAAATCAGCCAGGCCCGCAAACCGGCGGCCCGAGTCGGTGACGTCGAGATCACGGCCAAAGCCTTCAAGGCACGTCAGGGCTATGAGCGGTGGATGACCCAATTGCAGATCATGCAGTACCAGGATTACATCTCACAGCTCAGCGCAATGCAGCTCGACGCAACGTCAACCATCACCGATGCAGCAACGTCTGACGATGACACCGCTGCGTTCCTCCAGCAGCTTCAGGTTCAGGTCAGCTCGCTGGAAAACCAGCTTAAGCCCGACCTTGCGTCCGCCTATGCAGGCCAGGTGCTCGACGCGATGATCGAGGAGGAGCTGGCCCGGCAGGAAGCCGCCGCACGTGGCCTGACGGTCACAGACGACGACATCCAACTGAGAACCGAGCAACTTCTCGGTTACGATCGCGACGCCGCCTCGAGCGTGATGACGGACACGACAACGCTGACCGATACAGCCACCATCACAGAATCCGCGACGGCGACGCCCCAACCCCAGATGAGTTACGACGAGCTATATAAGCAGTTCCGGACCAATGTCCTGGACATCACGCGCTTTAGCGAGAAGGACTTCCGCAGGATGGTCGAAGCGCAGCTCCTGAGCGAACGCCTCGTTGAGGCGTTGGGCGAGACTGTCACCAAGGTCCAGGACCAGGTTGAGGGCACGGTGTTCGCCGTCTCAACCGAAGAGGATGCCGAGGCCCTGCGCACCCGGCTCAACGACGAGGGAGCCGATCCCGCGACGATCGTTGAGGAGTTCGACGCCGACGATGACAGCGCGACGATTGGCTATACCTTCACCTGGGTACCGGTCGGCTACATCGGCAGCCAGATCGGCACGGACGTCGAGCGCGCTGCGTTCAACACCGATGTGGGGAAGGCCTCGCCCGCCGTCTATGGCAATGATGGCCAGCTCTACGTCGTGTTCGTGACTGGTCACGAAGAGCGTGAGCTGAGCGAGAGCATGCTCAGTTCGGCCAAACAGCAGGCTTACGACACCTGGCTCTCCGAAGCCAAGACCAGCAAGGTGGAGTACCTTGACTGGGAGGCCGCCGTCGTCAGCGAGTAGCGATACCGGCCAGTTTCGCCCGGAATCAGGAGCGGGGCCCAAAAAAGGGCCCCGCTCCTCTCTTATCTCCAGACTGCCACCAGGACCGCGCGGGACCATCATGCCCGAGGGCAACCCCTCCACCGGCACCGTTCGAGGTGGATCCGTGATCCGCTCCCTCTGCTCTGAGTCCCCTACACCGTACGGCGCGCCTCGATCACGTTGGGAATCTGCTCGATCTTGGCCAGCACACGCGTCAGCGTCTTGAGATCGGGCACCTCGAGCGTCATATATACCGGCAGGATGTTATAACGGTCGCGCTTCCCGGTGCTCAGCGACGACATGTTGATCTGCCGGTCCGCCAGGATCCCCGAGATGTCGTGGATCAACCCCGAGCGGTCGTACGCCGTCACCGTGATCTGCACACCGAAGGTATGCTGCTCTTCGCCCCAGGTGACCTCGATCAGGCGATCTTGGTCCTCCTGCGGCATGGACAGGATATTGGCGCAGTCACGACGGTGGATCGTCACGCCGCGTCCGCGGGTGATGTAGCCGATGATCTCCTCGCCCGGCAGTGGGTTACAGCACTGCGCCAGGTGCGTGAGCACTCCCCCCGTCCCCAGGATGTGGATGCCGGTCGTCTCGATCTCCGGCGCGCGGGGGACGACCTCTTCCTCGGGCACCGCCTCTTCCACACCATCCCGCTCTCGGATGTACTGGTCCAGCCGGTTCACCACCGCATCGCTGCTGATGTCGCCCATCCCCAACGCTGCCAGGAACTCCTCAGCCGTGTTGAACCGGCGCTTGAAAAGCTCGGCGATCTCGGTCGTCGACATCGACAGCGAAAGGCGCTTGAGGATGCGATCGACCGTCTCCTGGCCCCGTGCGATGTTCTCCTCGCGACCCTGACGCCGGAACCACTGCCGGATCTTCTGCCGCGCCCGGGTGGTGGTGACGTAGCCCAGGTCTTCGTTAAGCCAGTCGCGGCTCGGCCCACCCTTCCGCCCGAGGATGATCTCGACCTGATCCCCCGTATGCAACGGGTAGTCGAGGTTGGTCCACCGACCGTTGACGCGCGCACCGCGGCAGGCGTGCCCCACCTCGGTGTGCAGGTAGTAGGCGAAGTCGAGCGGCGTGGCGCCGGTGGGCAGGTCGATGACCTTGCCCTTGGGTGTGAACGCGAAGACGCGGTCCTGGAAGACATCGACGCGCATCGAATCCATGAACGTTCGCGCGTCACGCGTCTCGTGCGTCAGCTCCTGCACGCTCTCGCGAATCGCCGAGATCTGTTCGACGAGCTGCGGGTTGGTACGCACGCCGCGCTCCTTGTAACGCCAGTGCGCGGCATACCCATACTCGGCAAAGTAATCCATCTCGTGCGTGCGGATCTGGATCTCGAGCGACGCCCCATCTTGCCCGATCACGGCAGTGTGCAGGCTCTGGTAGCCATTGGGCTTGGGATGCGCGATGTAGTCGTCGAACTCACCCGGGACTGGCTTCCAGAGCCGGTGGGCGATGCCCAGCACCTGATAGCACTGCGGTTCCGAATCAACAACCACGCGCAGGCCCTCGACGTCGTAGATCCTTGAGAAGGGTACGTTCTTGCGCCGCATCTTGTGGTAGATGCTGTAGATGTGCTTGGGGCGCCCTTTGATCTCCGCCGCGATCCCGGCCTCGTGCAAGGCCCCCCGCAGCGCCTCGACATGGGCCTTGACGCGATCCTGCCGCAGCTCGTTGCGCGTGGCCAGCAGGTCTGCCATCTGCTCGTAGGTCTTGGGGTTCAGATAGCGAAATGCCAGATCCTCCAGCTCCGCCTTCCAGACCCAGATGCCCAGGCGGTTGGCCAGTGGCGCGAAGATCTGCAACGTCTCGCGCGCCATCCGGATCTGACTGCGCGCCGAGAGGAACTCGAGCGTCCGCATGTTGTGCAGCCGGTCGGCCAACTTGATGAAGATCACACGCAGGTCATCGTTGGCCATCGCGATCAGCAGCTTGCGCAGACTCTCCATATCCTGGAGATTGCGCACCTGCGTGTCGTCGTCCTGAACGCGCTTCTCCACCCGCTCCAGGTTCGTCACGCCCTCGACGAGGACCAATACCTCGTGCCCGAACTCCGCCTCGATCTCCTCGCGGGTGATGTCGCTGTCTTCGAGCACGTCATGCAACAAGCCGGCGGCAATCACCGCCGGCTCGAAGGCGAGCTCTGCCAGGATGTGGGCCACATTCAGGGGATGGATGAGATAAGGCTCATCCGACTTCCGGAACTGCCCCGCGTGGGCCCGCTCGGCCATCGCGTAGGCGCGTTGAATCAGGTCGCGCGCCTCGATCGACGCGACACCACGCGGAAGCTCCTCGAGGATTTCCTTGAGTTGGACCCCCACAGACGGTTCCCCCCCTCCCTGACCCCATAGTCAGTTATAGCGATGCCAGGCCGAAAGTCAAGGCGCCGGAGAACCAGACCCCCTTTTGTGTTTTCCCCCACCACGATGGTATAATCCCTCATCACCGTACTAAAGGACACCCAATGCTCACACATGAGGTCAACATCGGACTGGCCTTCCTGGCGGGGCTCGCCCGTCGTCCTCCACGCCGTCGCCTTCGTCCTCGGCTTCAGCCTCATCTTTGTGCTCCTGGGCTCCGCCGTCGGCGCGCTCGGCCGCCTGGTCCGTGGCGACTGGCTGCGCTACCTGGGCAGCCTCGTGATGATCCTCTTTGGCCTCACCCTGATGGGCTTGCTGCACATTCCGCTCTTCGAACAGCAGGCGCGCGTCACCGTAAAGCGCCGCGTCGACTGGGGCTACGCCTCCTCACTCCTCGCGGGCATCGCCTTCGGCGCCGGCTGGACCCCCTGCGTGGGGCCCGCG
>JAKJAE010000226.1 GCA_022707665.1 Chloroflexota bacterium | reverse complement strand
CCGTACTGCTGATCAGCATTGCCCCACAGTTCTTCACCGGTAGGCCAGGCCAGAGCGTCTTGCTGTGGCTGTCGGCCCTGTTGGAAATGCGTCAGGAGGAGAGTTGTGGCACCCGGCGTTCTCTTGCTCAACGCGAGCTATGAGCCGCTTGACATTATTCCGTTAAGGCGCGCGGTATCGCTTCTGCTGCGAGATCGCGTTGAGGCTGCCTGCGCCGAGTCGGTGGTCCTGCATGGTGCGACCACGACATGGCACGTTCCCACAGTGATCCGCCTTCGTTACTATGTCAATGCACCGCGCCGGGGCGTGACGTGGAGTCGAGAGGCCGTTCTGCGCCGCGATCACTTCACGTGCGCATATTGCGGCGTACAGGTTGGACAGCGACACAATGGGCGGATTTATGATCGTCAGGATTTCACGGTTGACCACGTCTTGCCGGTGAGCCGCGGTGGGCGGAACACGTGGGGCAACACAGTCTGTGCCTGCCAGGCGTGCAACCAGCGTAAGGCGAACCGCCTGCCGCACGAAGCCAACATGCATCTGCATTGGGAGCCCAAGACGCCACGCGCACGCTATATCGTGATGTCGGGCGAGATTCCGGCGACCTGGAAGGCCTACCTCGAGCTGTAGCCTGCTCCGGTCGCATCCATAGGTCCGGTCGGCCCCGGGAGGCTCTGTCCCTCGGGGCCGTTTCATTGGTCAGTCCTGGCTGGCCGGGGGCGGGTAACCGGCTAGAATGCACTTGGGCGCGGGCCACATGGCCGGGTATGGTGAGGAGGCGGATACGGTGGGAGCGGTTCGTGGTGGGTGGGGCGCGTTGCTGCACAGTGGTGATGTGGAGGCCAGGCCTAAGATCAGCCGGGCGCTCGTCGCACGCGTGGCGCGTTTCGCACGCCCCTACTGGGGAACGGTTGGATTGTTGATGGTAGCGATTACGGTATCGTCGCTGCTCGACCTCGTCCCTCCCCTGTTGTACCGTCATCTCGTCGACAGTATCCTGCCTGGAAAGGACCTGGCAGGACTGAATTGGCTTGCCGTGGGCCTGGTGGGCGTGCCGGTCCTAGGACGCGCCATCGGTATCGGTCAGTCTTATCTCGGCGCCCGAGCTGGCGAGAGCATTGTCCGTGATCTGCGCCTATCGCTGTTCGAGCATCTCCAGGCCATGAGCTTGCGCTTTTTCACCCATACCAAGACCGGGGAGCTCATGTCGCGCCTGAACAACGACGTGAGTGGTGCACAACACGCGGTGACTGGTACCCTCGTGAACCTGGTTTCCAACGTTGTGTCGCTAGTCTCGACGTTGCTGGTTATGATCTCGCTTGACCTTCGGCTGACCCTGATCGGAGTGGCGATCCTCCCGCTGCTGATGTTGCCGGCGCGCTCCATCGCCAGGAAATTGCGCGCAATCACGCGCGACTATCTGGATGCCAATGCCAGGATGGGAGCTCTGATGAACGAGACGCTGAATGTCAGCGGCGTGCTCCTTGTGAAGGTGTTCGGTCGTGCCAAGGACGAAAGCCAGCGCTTCGCAGAGTGCGCTACCGAGGTGCGCGATATCTCGATCCGGCGCTCGATGACCTCGCGCTGGTTCTTTGCCGGCCTCGGTCTGACCGCGTCACTGGGCACAGCGTTGGTGTTCTGGGTGGGTGGTCACTATGTTCTGCGAGATGCGCTGACGGTTGGCACCATCATAGCATTCAGCAGCTATCTAGGGCGGGTTTACCAACCGCTGACCGCTCTAGCAAACGCCCAGGTCGAGTTCGCGACAAGCCTCGTGAGCTTCGAGCGCGTGTTCGAGGTACTCGACCTGCCAGTCGAGATAGGCGATCGACAGGGATCTGTGGCCCTTGAACGCCCGTTCGGGCACGTGCGATTTGACCACGTCTGGTTCCGGTACGAGCGCGGCGAGGGCATGCCGCAGATCGGGAGCGTTCGCCGCTATGGTGGACGCCGCGGTGGGGCGGATCCGGAGAATGTGACGAAGAGTGGACTCATCATCGAGAACGAAGCGGTGCCCGGTGCCGAAGGTGATGACCAGGGGAACGCAGACCCTCAGTGGATCCTCGAAGATGTCAGTTTCACTGTCGAGCCTGGGCAACTGGCGGCACTTGTCGGGCCAAGTGGTGCGGGGAAGACCACGATCACCTACCTCTTACCCAGGTTGTACGACCCGATCGAGGGACGTATCCTGCTGGATGGGCTTGATATCCGTGATGTGCGGTTGGCTTCACTGGCCTCGGCGATCGGGATGGTGACTCAGGAAACCTACCTATTCCACGATACGCTTCGGGCAAACCTGCTGTATGCCAGGCCAGATGCAACCGAAGCTGACATGGTGAACGCATGCAAGGCTGCAAATATCCACGACTTCGTCGCCCGGCTGCCAGCGGGTTTTGACACTGTCGTTGGCGAGCGAGGCTACCGGCTATCGGGTGGCGAGAAACAGCGTGTCGCGCTGGCACGTGTGATTCTCAAGGACCCAAGGGTTCTGATCCTGGATGAGGCGACAAGCCACCTTGATTCGGAGAGCGAGGCGCTGATCCAGGAGGCCCTGGAGCGGATCATGAAGGGCCGCACCAGCCTCGTGATCGCCCACCGGCTTAGTACTGTGTTGTCTGCCGATGTGATCCTGGTACTCCAGGGAGGACGGATCGTGCAATGTGGGAGGCACGAGGCGCTTCTGGCTGAAGACGGGCTTTACCGGCGGTTGTTTGAACGCCAGTTCGCCGCAGCCCATCCGGAACAGGCGCCGCAAGCCTGAAAGGCTGCTGTTGAGGATACTCTGGAGGTCGTCACTATGCGCTTCTTCGACTGTAATGCGTTCCTTGGTCTGCCGGCCAGACGCCCACTGGCACCCGTGGCGAGTGCAGGGGAGTTCCTCGCCGAGATGGATATTGCCGGCGTGGAAAAGGCTCTGGTGTGGCATATTGCCCAGCATGACGTGGCCCCTCAGACGGGCAATGCGCTGCTAACCGACGCGATCGCCCAGCATGAGAGGCTCGTCGGATGCTGGAGCGTGCTGCCGAACCAGGCGCACGAGTTTCCGGAGCCAGAGGCCCTGTTCGATCAGATGCGAAGCGCGCGTATAGCAGCGCTGCGGGCTTTTCCAAACTCGCACCGGTTCCTGCTCAATGAGGTCTCTATGGGGCAGTTGCTCGGGGCGATGGCAGAGCGCCGGGTGCCTTTGTTTTTGTCAATTCGCCGGGGATGCACGTGGGCCACCATCTATGGCTTGTTGGGGTCTTTCCCGACCCTTACATGCGTGGTCTGTGACCACGGCTGCTGGGGCGAGGATCGCCAGTTTCGGCCCTTGCTCGAGCGGTATCCAAACGTGCACATCGACACCGCACAATACCTTCTCGACGGGGGCATTGAGGCGCTCGTTGCCGACTACGGGCCCGATCGGCTGCTCTATGGGAGCGGGTTCCCGGAATCGCACTTTGGAGGGATGATGATGGCGCTAAAGCATGCCCAAATCGCTGACGGAGCGAAATCGGCGATCGCGCACGGCAACCTGGAACGTCTGCTGAAGGAGGCGTGGTCATGATTGGCTCGATGGTCAAGAGATCGCCCCTGGCTCGCGAGTTCTGGGAGAATGGGCGCGCTGCCTCCTGCCCCATCTACGACATGCACGGTCATATGGGGTCCTATCACTCGATCTACTTCCCCCGGGGAGAGGCACCCGATATGATCCGGACGATGGATGAGGCTGGTGTCAGATTGCTGCTCTTCTCTCACCACGCTGCGCTCAACTCTCCGGACCTGGGCAACCGCCTCAGCGTCGAGGCCGTCCGGCGCTTTCCCAGCCGGCTTCGCGCCTACTGTGTGATCAACCCGAACTATCCCGAGCGCGTTGCGCAGGATCTGGCCACTTTCGATAGCCTCTACCCCGATGTCTATGTGGGTCTGAAGTTCCTTTCGGACTACCATGCGATCGCTCTGACCGATGACAGGTATCGTCCGGCCTGGGAGCACGCTGACGCGCGAGGGCTGCTGGTGCTAGCCCACACGTGGGGAGGTAGCGTCTATGACGGCGAGGAAGTCGTAGCGCGCGTGGCAGAACGCTATCCGCGTGTCAAATTCCTGCTAGGGCACTCGTGTCACGGGGCGTGGGGTGCCGCTGTCGCTCTCGCGCAGGCATTTTCGAACATTTACCTGGAGCTCACAGCAGTCTTCGACGACCGGGGTGCCATCGAGAAGCTGGCTGCCGAGGCAGGTTCGGATCGGTTGCTGTTCGGCACTGATCTCCCGTGGTTTGATCCCCATCACGCTATTGGTGTTCTGATGAACGCGGCTATCTCCGACGAGGACCGGCACAATATCTGCCATCGGAATGCAGAACGGCTGCTGGGAACCTTGCTCCCGACACTGGTGCCAGCAAGGCCCTGAGGCTGTGTGGTACAATAGAAGTACGGCGTAGGGCCATCAGGATCCAGCCACTGTGACGAGACGCTCGCTTCTCCATCCCTACGCAAAGGCGCTACGACGCGACCCCCTGATCTTACCGTTCTTTGTGCCGACCATCTCCGTTGCTCTGGCCCTTGGGCTGCTTACACCGGTCATACCCTACTACGCCGAGAGCTTTGGCGTGTCCTACGTTTGGGTGGGGATTCTCACCGCTGCTCAGGCACTTGGCACGCTCATGACAGATCTGCCCAGTGGCTTGCTCATCAGCCGGTTAGGCCACCGGCGGGCGATGGTTCTGGGTTTGGCGATTGGGACGGTGGCATCGGCCGGTCTAGCATGGGCAGGTTCCGTTGCTGTGGCGCTGGCGTATCGTCTCGTCTCGGGGGTTGGGTTCTCGCTGTTCGGCATCGCGCGCCATGCCTACTTCACTGAGTACTCGAAGGTTGCCAATCGAGGTCAGTCACTTGCCCTATTCGGCGGGCTTGTGAGAGTTGGACAGTTCGTGGGCCCTATGGTCGGCGGCGCTCTAGCGGCGTCATCGGGTCTGCGGTTGCCTTTTCTGGTTTCTTCACTCTGTTGTGTTCCTGCCCTGCTTTGCGTCATGCTGTTCACCGCAGGTCAACAACGTACGCCAGACCAGGCCGCAGCGCTCCCGACGTTGTCCAGAGAGCGCAGGGCCCGCCGGGGGCGGTTCTGGGCGCTGTTGAGGGATAGGGCGGGCGTTCTCGTTCCGGCGCATGTTGGCCACGTCTTTGCTCAGATGGCTCGATCGGGACGCAACACTATCATCCCACTGTACGCTTCCGGTGCACTGAACCTTGATGTGGATAGCGTGGGTCTGCTGATGGGCATTGCTGCGGCTGTGGAGATGGTTATGTTTGCGCCTGC
>JAKJAE010000225.1 GCA_022707665.1 Chloroflexota bacterium | reverse complement strand
TCTGGCGCAACAGCCTTGGGTAGCATATTGTGGGGGATGCTCTACACTTCTCGGCACGGAGGTGCAAGGCGAGTTGTGCGCATACGGATCGTTCAATTCGGGAGCCATACGGTGAGCTGGCGCTGCTGTCGTTTCACTTATGCTGAGCTAGGCGCGGGGATGTTGGCGCAGATCGAGCGGATCTACGTCACTAGCTTCCCACCAGAGGAACGTGAGCCGGTTTCGGTGCTGGCAGATGACATCAGGGAGGGACGCGCTGCGCTGTATGCTGCTGTGGAGGGCTCAATGGTCCTGGGCTTTGGCTTGACCCTGCCCCTGACGATCAAGGGCTGGTTCTATCTGTCCTACCTGGCGGTAGGTCCCAGCCGACGTGGAAGCGGCGTCGGTGGACAACTGTTCCGCACGATCTTGGAGGCACCTGATGCGGGTGCGGAACGTGGAGCGCTGGTGTGGGAGGTCGAGCGCCCAGAAGCCGGCGCCCAGATGGAAGATGCTATGGTCCGCCGGATCGCGTTCTATGAACGGCACGGGGGTATAGTGCTGCATCAGGTGCGCGACTTCCAGATGCCTACGATGACGCCGGGTCAAGGGCCCGATACGCTTCCAGCGCATCTGATGTGGGCGAGCACCGGGACATGTCGCAGGCTGTCGCGCGCGGAGGTCATGGCGCTTGTGGCTGCTGTATACCGAGTTGGCTATGGGCGGGATCTCACGGATCCGGTGGTGCGGTATGTGCTGGGCACGGTGGGTCCGGGGCACGAGGGGATGTGAGCGGCGGCGCAGTGTCACCGGCCTTCGCCTAGGCTATGAACTGGCGGACCACGGATCTACCTGACTTACCCGTCCATGGGCCGCTGGGGATCGATAGGGACACTATCCCGATCCGATTCGGAGGAGAGAAATCAGGAGGCACTATGAGGGGGTATGATCGACTCTCGGTCTACTACGGCGATTTACATAACCATTGCGGTATCTCATATGGCCATGGGAGCCTGGAGGACGCGTTCCTCAATGCCCGCGAGCAACTCGATTTTTGCTCCGTGACGGGCCATGCGCTATGGCCCGACATACCCGAGCCCAATGAGACAATCGGATATATCATCGACTTCCATCGCAAGGGGTTTGCCCACTTGCGCGAGGTCTGGGACGATGTTCAGCGGACGACAGCGGCCTTTCACCGAGACGGCGAGTTCGTGACCTACCTCAGCTTCGAGATGCATAGCGGGGCCGACGGCGATCGTACGATCCTTTACAATGGAGCCGAGGGCGAGATTGTCGAAGCTGCCAACTTGGCGGATCTCCACGCGAAGCTACGGGGTCTCGGGCGTGCTGTGATGGCATTCCCGCATCACATCGGCTACAAGACGGGCACGCGTGGAATCAACTGGGCAACCTTCGATTCGGCGTTCGCACCGGTTGTGGAGATCGTCTCAATGCACGGGTGCAGCGAAGCCGACGAGGGTCCCCGACCGTTTTTGCACTCGATGGGCCCTTCGGATCACGAGAGCACGTGGCGCTACGGGTTGTCACGGGGGCACGTTGCGGGCGTGGTTGGGTCGACCGACCACCACAGTGCCCACCCGGGTAGTTACGGGCACGGTCGCACAGGTGTCTGGGCTAGCGCAAAAACGCGCGATGCGATCTGGGAGGCCCTGTGGGCGCGGAGGACATATGCTCTCACGGGCGACCGCATCGAGGTGCAGTTCTCGGTCGACGGTGGGCCGATGGGCGCGGTGTTACCCTCCAGGCCGCACCGGGAGATCGGATTCCACGTGATCGGTGGCGCGCCCCTGGATGCTGTTGATGTGATCAAGAACGGCGCGTTGCTCCGCCGTTTTTCGCAGGTGGATTTCGGGCAGAGGGTTCCGCTGGAGATGCTCCGGACAAAGCTCATGCTCGAGGTCGGTTGGGGAGCCCGAGGTGTGAGAGCGGACTGGGATGTGCGCTTTGGTATCTCGGGAGGGCGCGTGTTGAGCGTCGAGCCACGGTTCAGAGGACCAGAGATCGTCGCCCCCCAGGAAGCTGATCCGACCGCGCCACCTCATCACCACACATCGCACTGGGAGCATGAAGGAGCGTCAGCAGTGCGTTTCACCACGGTCACGCACGGCAACCCGAACAATATGACGCCGGCGACGCAGGGCGTCTGCCTGGAAGTCGAGATGTCACCCGATGGGGAGGTCTGGGCCGAGATCAACGGGCACAGCGAGCGATTCGCGCTCCAGGACCTTCTTGAGGGCGCGCGATCGGGCCGCCTGGGTGAGATCGACTCCCCGGCCTATCGCTTCCATCGTGCGCCACGCTGGGAGGAGCTCGAGTGGGATGCCACGTTTGCGGATCCTGGTTCTGCAGACGACGGTGATGATGTCTACTACCTGCGCGTACGGCAAGTTAACGACCAGTGGGCGTGGAGTTCGCCCATTTGGGTGAAGGCTAGCGGCTAAGTTCGTCGTTCTTGAGCGAAGACGAAGGGAGAGGGGCTTCAAGGGATGCCCCTCTCCTAGAGGATATCCAGCGTTATCGATGAGTGACAAACCTTCAGCGGGTTGGTGATGCTTGGGCAGGGGTAGGGGAAGCTCGGAACGCTGATGACGCCGTTGGAACTGACGCCAAGGCTCAGGCTGGCCAGAGAGTAACCGGCCGCGGTCACCGAGCCGCTGAACGTCGCGCTGATGATGATCTCTGTGGCGGCGCCGGACGTGCCGAAGGCTACCGATCCGCTGACACCATAGCCGCTGACGGTCGCATTCACTGAGACCGAAGCGCCAAGGCCAAAGCTGCCGCCTCCCGCGGGATCGACAACGAACCAAGCGTTGGTGCTTACCCCGCTCCAACTCAATGTGCCCGAACCCGAGATGTACCCATCTGACCGGATCGTGAGATCTGCAGAGGCCAGTGTGTGTCCCCCCGCCGAGACGGCGCCAGTGCCGGCAAAGGTCGTCGGTCCACCGCCGGGGCGCGACAGTGTGAAGCTGGCGTTCAGGATGCGCACGTCATAGGGGGCCAGCGCGCCCGTGCCGGTAAGGGTGAACGCACCACTGGGAGCGATGGCGCCTGAAAGACTCACGGAGCCGGCATTGGGCACCGTCACGGCCCCGGCGGCATACAGGCCAGTGCTGCTGTCGAGCACGACGCGGGCCGAGGCCAGGTCGAAACCGTCCAGATTCAGGTCGGCAGTGCCTTCAAAGTGGTATGCCAGGGGTGTTACCGTGCCAGTGATAGCGACGGTGGCGATATCGTTGGGCAGGTCAAGCTGTCCGTCAATCCAGAGACCAGCGTTGTTGAAGATCACAGTGGCGCCCGCCAGGTCGAACCCGCCGGGCGTGAGAGCCGCGGTGCCGGTGAAAGCGTAGGTCCCATCGGCGGTCACATTGCCATCGACGGTGGCGGAGCCGGCGCCCGGGATGTCGAGCATACCGTGGAGAGTGAGGGCATCGTTGGTGAGTGTGACTGTGGCGCCCGCGAGTTGGTGTCCGGCGATCTCGATGTTGCTGACGCCCGTCAGAAGCAGGTCACCGTCCCAGCTAATGCCACCGGTCACGGAGACCGGTGTGCCCACGTCGATGGGGAGGCTGAGGCTTCCACCCATATAGAGCCCGCCGACGTGGTCTCCAGGGAAGATCTCATCCAGGTCGAAGTCAACCAGGAACATCACATCTGCCTGGAAGCCGTAGTAGTTGTAGCGGCCGCTGCCCACCAGGATCGTGCTGGAGAGCGGCATTGTATAGACGTTGCTGATCACACTGGTATAGGGGACATACTCCGCCGGATCGGCATCCCAGTCGAAGATGAACTCAGCCTGGGCTTTCGGCCCGAGGCCGATGTTGCCAAGGCCGGCAGGAAGCCCTTCGACAAGGTCGCCGAGGGCGATGCCTGACTCGGAGGCGAAGTAGATCTTCTTGTTTGTGAAGTCAATAGCAGCGCTGGTTCCCCCGATCTCGAAGCCGAGCGAGGCTACACCGATGCCGACCTCCAGCTCACAGGTGCCGTTGCTGCCATAGGAGGGCGGCTCGAAAGGATTGAGGTCGGGGTCGAGGAACGGCAGACGCATCACACTCTCCCCGGTGATGTTCAGCGCAGCAGGACCTGGTGGGAGCGGCGGCGGCGGAAGCGGGATGGGCACGGTGGCCTCGACGCGATAGTGACCCTTGAAGCCAGCAATCTGGCTGGTTGTGTGTGTGGGCGTGTACCAGACATCGGGCGCGATCCCGCTGAAGAGATCGATCTCCAGCGTGCCCTCCAATTCCAACGGTGGAACCTCGAACTCGCCATCCAGCGACAGGTATCCGCTCTCCAGTGCGAGCTCGAAGTGGGCGCCGCCGGGCCCCTCCACGCCCACCGTGACCGAACCCAGCTCAAGCTCAAAGTCACTGTCGACGTCGAAGAGGAAATGCCATGTGTCGAAGTCCACAAGGAACGCCGCGCTTGGCAGCGATATCGTCGCGCCGCCAGGAAGGTCAGGGATGGTGAGTGCCGCGCCACCGGCAAAGGCCAGTGTATCACTCAAGTTTAGCGAAGCGTAAGCAGATCCGAAGGTGATGTCGGTGCCGATGGGCTCGGGAAGCGTCAGCGAAAAGGTGATCGGTGCGACAGGCGTGCCCAGGCTCACAATGCCCTGAGACGGCCAGAGGACGAAGCGCCCTTCGGTGCGCAACAGATCATTCGCCTGAAGGACGCCCTCCGTCGTGACGCTGCCGTTGTCGAGGTCAATCCAGACGACGTTGTCGATGGCGGCGGAGACGGGTGGCATCACCCACAGATCAACCGTCTGGTCAACGGTGAAGCTGATCACGCCTGTGGGCTCGTCGAAGTCGATTCCCTCCTGGGCCGCGAAAGACACCGTGCGATCGCGGAGGGTCACCTGAATCTGACCTGATGCGGCGACTTCACCAGTGCTCAAGGTCACGGTCAACGTGCCGTTGAGGTCAACGCTGAAGGCGTTAGCATCGCCAAGGTGGATGAGACCTGTGGTAACCAGGGTGCCGGGCTGCGACGGCGTGTTGGTCCACGCGGCGTCTGCTGCGACGTGAACCTCGGCCATCTGGAAGGGTTGTCCTGCAGCGGGCGCAGAGGGATGGACCAGGTCCGTGGGGTTCCAGTTGTACTGCGCTTCGATGCCGTCGATGACCCCGTCGTTATCGCCGTCGGAATCGAGGGGCGGGGTCACGTAACCATCGTCCCCTGGGTTCACCTCTTCCCAGTCGTCGAGACCATCGGCGTCGCTGTCGGTGTTCAGGGGATCTGTATTGTGCGTCGTGACTTCGGCGCCGTCCGTGAGCAGGTCGCCATCGGTGTCCGGTGCGAGGGGA
>JAKJAE010000224.1 GCA_022707665.1 Chloroflexota bacterium | reverse complement strand
CCTGCCGCTACTTGGGAGTCTCTGACCAGCTCGCCTCTGTGCTATACTGGTTGAGGTGGTTGACCCATCCATCGTAGTGTCCCACCGCGTGTAAGACCAAGAACCCTGCATAGGAGGGACCATAGATGACGACTCGATCCGTAGCCCAAATCGTCAAAGCGAAACCGACGCTCGAAGGGGCCGGCGTTCACCTGAGACGCGCCTTTGGGTTCGGCGACACGGCGGCTCACGATCCCTTTCTGCTCCTGGATGACTTTCGCAACGACATTCCGCGCGACTACCTGGCAGGGTTCCCCTGGCATCCTCACCGTGGCATCGAGACGATCACCTACGTGCTCGCCGGGACAGTCGAACACGGCGACAGCCTCGGCAACAGCGGTGTAATCGGGCCGGGCGACGTGCAGTGGATGACTGCGGGGAAGGGCATCATCCACCAGGAGATGCCGAAGGGCGATGTTGCCGGACGCATGCATGGGTTCCAGCTCTGGGCCAACCTTCCGGCAAGACTCAAGATGATGGAACCCCGGTACCAGGGCGTGACCGCTGCCAAGATCCCTGTGGTCACGGACGATGACGGTTCAGAGATCCGCTCACAGGTTGACAATCGCTCCCTGGTGCGTTTCGGTCCAGGCGACGAGATCGCGGTGCAGGCAGGTGACGATGGCGTCCGGTTCCTCCTCGTCTCGGGCATCCCGCTGCGGGAACCAGTCGCGTGGTACGGCCCCATCGTGATGAACACGCAGGAGGAGCTGCGCCGTGCCTTTGAGGAGCTCCGCGCGGGCACGTTCCTCGGCTGACGGCAGCGCCTCGCGGCTGTTGGACTGCATACCTGAAGCCGGCAGTCGGCTCAGCGACGCGTCAGGTCCGTTGTGGCGAATCTCTCAGCCACCGTTCGCCGGCCGACAAGCGGATCGCGAACGCATTGCCACGGTGACCTCGCTGCGGTTGTGGAAGAGTTGACGCACCCCGGTCACGACAGTGTGCCTGCGGAGCAGTGTTAACGCTGCTGAAAGCACTTGAGCGGTGCGCTCCTTCGGCAGCTTAAGGGTCATCACAGCCCATCCCACGGGATCAAGCGACTGTGCTGCCATGCCCATCAGCCGCGCCGAATCGCGGGCATCCATCCGCATGTCGTTGACGATGGCGGAAAAACGCTGCTGCTCCGTTGGCAAGTAGTCCTGCGCCAGGGCACGAACGTGGCGGACCCCAGGATCGCGAGCGAGAGCCGGCGCCAGATCCGCAGGATCCACAGCGACCACGGCAGCGCCGAATGAGCGCATCACCCGCGTCCAGCCACCGGGCGCAGCACCGAGGTCGAGCACGAGGCCTTCCGCGGGCGGGTCGAGGGCAAAGACCTCAAGCGCTTCGAGTAGTTTGAACTCCGCCCGGCTGATCTGGTCAGGGTCACGCCGGAAGCGACGTGCGCCACCCGCCCAGTCGCTCAGGTTGTCGATAGCTCGCGATACGCCTAGAAACGCCTCGTCCGGTGCCAGGACGACGGACACCACCTGCACCGGATGGCGCACGTCGACCGGGGCACCGCGGCGGGCAAAGACCTCTGCAAGCCGCGTGTTCACGTCGAACGGGCCGTAGGGCCACCCGCTGCCCAGCAACCGGGTCTGCACCGAGAAGGGCTCAGGCCCCAGGAGCCCGGCGAGCGATCCGCTCTCACAGACCAGCGCATCGAGGTCGCCGTCCGCCTGCACGAGCGGGATACGCACGTGCGCCGGGCAGATATGTCGGCAGAAGATCGGTGGACGCTGAGTGAACCGCGTCACGAGATCCGGCCACCCCCCGGCGAGGGTGACCCACCCCACATCAGGCGCCAGCCAGCCACGGTGCACGGTCCCGGGGAGGGCAACCTCGATCTCGGAAAGCGCCAGATCGCGCCCATCCGTGTGAGCCGTAAAAAGCACCTCGTGGGTGACCAGATCCGTCACGGCCAATCAAAGAGCACCGGATCACCGCGCTCTTCCGCGTCCTTGAGCTCCTCAACATTCGTACCAGCCATCACCTTGTGAAAAGCTGCGATGATCTGGTCGAGAAGTGGGAACTGGGGCGCGGTGAAGACCGGCAACGCCAGGAGTTGCTGGTGGAAGGCCTCGGTCGCGGGAAAATCGCCCGGCTCAAAGGGCACATCGTCGTAGTCCGAGCGAACGACGGGCGCCAGATAGCCATCATATGCCCGTTGTCGCTGTCGATAGTAGGGCGTGAGATGAAGCAAAGGGTAACGCTCAATGTCCACCGGCACACCCTCAGCGCGCAGGGCTTTCAGGAGGGCGCCCCGTGAGATGCCGACCAACTTTGCGCTGTCATACAGAATGCGCGTACCGTAATACCCGCCGCGCTCTGCCTGATCCGGCGTACGGGTCACCGCGAGCGCGGGCAGGTCGCTCAGACCCTCCATCAAGTAATCGAAGTTGACGCGCCGCCCCGAATTCCAGGTATCCAGGTTCTTGAACTGCTCGAGTGCGATGGCGGCGCCAAGTGGATGCGGGCGGTACTTGAAGCCCAGGCCCGTCGTCAGCTCGCGCATGGCATCGTCGTGCGCGTGGTACTGAATCCGACCGTGGTTGCCCAGGACAAGGGCGCGATCGTAGATCGTGGAATCACCCGTGATCAGCATCCCGCCCTCGCCCGCGACAAGCACCTTGCTGCCCTGCAAGCTGAAGGCGCCGACGTGACCGATTGTGCCCACATGCTTTCCACGCCACGTAGCACCGTGGGCGTGGGAGCAATCCTCGACCACAGCCAGGCCGTGCGCTTCAGCAAGCGCCATCACCGCATCCATATCCGCGACATTACCCCACATATGGACAACAGCAATGGCCTTGGTCCTCGACGTGATCCGCCGCGCGGCGTCCTCAACATCGATGTTGAGTGTGTGCGGATCGCTCTCGCAGAACACCGGCACGCCGTTGGCCATCACGACCGCGCCGGCCGTAGCGTGCCAGGTGTAGGTTGGCACCAACACCTCATCCCCAGGACCAACCCCAACGCCGTAGTAAGCTGCGTGCAGGGCCGCGGTCCCGCTATTGTGCATCAGGGCAAACCGTGCCCCGGTGTATTCCGCAAATGCTTTCTCGAGCCCACCGATAGGACCTGAGCCATCCCCGATCGAGATGCGTCCCTCGCGCATAAGCGCGACAACGGCATCAATCTCCGCCTGGCCCAGTACGGGCCATCGATCATCCTGCGGCAGCGTGACCGTCTTCTGCCCACCAAACAGAGCCAATCGATCTGCCATGCACCCCCCACCTGTCGTGGTCGCACCGGCGATCCGGCCCGAGAGGGCCTCCTCGCGCGTGCGCCTTCAGGGATATGCGTCCTTGTCTTCTCGCCTCAGAACCCCTCGAACTGCGTCCGCAGGATGAGTTCGTCCTGCATCTCCGGCGACAGCCGTGTGAAGTAATCGGCATAGCCACCGATGCGCACGATCAGGTCGCGATAGAGCTCGGGGTGCGCGCGGGCGGCCTTGAGCGTCTCGCCGTCAACCACATTCACCTGAACCTCGAAGCCGCCGCGCTGCAGGTAGGTCAGGATCAAGGCCTTGAGGCCTGCATAGCCATCCGGTGACTGGAACAGAGAGCTGTTAAACTTGAGGTTGAAGGCCAATCCACCGATCATCCGGCTGTGGTCCCACCCGGTGACCGAAAGAACGGCGGCAGTAGGGCCACTGGATTCGCGCCCTTGAGCCGGACCACACCCATCGGCAAACGGGAAACCCGCACGCCGGCCGTCGGGAGTCGCTCCAGTCTGACGCCCAAGCTGCTCGTGCATCACCCATGCAAAGGCGCCGGGCACATAGGGGCTTCCGTCGGGTTCCATCGAGAAGCCAGCACAGATCTCGGTCAGGATCGTCATGGTCATCCTGAACAGCAAGTCGATGTCGACATTTCCCTGCCCGTATTTGGCATAGGTGTTAAGAAGCCGTTGGCGTGTCGCTTCGAGCCCCTCGAAGTTCGCGTCGAGCACTGCCTTGAGCTGCCCGAGGGTCATCCGCTGCTGGTCATAGACCTCCTGACGAATGACGAAGAGCGAATCAACGAGGTTGGCCAGGCCGATGAACGAGCATTCCACCCAGTTGTAGCGCGCACCGCCTGACTCAACGTCCTGCCCGCGCGCGATACAATCACGCGTGAAGACACTCTGAAGCGGACGTCGCATACCAGCGGCGCGGGCGCGGCGTGCCGCATTCTGCTCGGCGACACCCGTTGCGACCGCGGCCGTCAGCCGGTGGAAGTATGCCCGGATGAAGGCGTCAAAGGTCGATGCCTGCCGCTTCGCCTGTGCTGCTATCTCCTCGAGCAGCAGGCCGCAGGTGTTGTAGTACGGCGACGCAACCCAGACGTTGCTGGCGCCCGAGGGCGTGATCTCTACGCAAGTGGAATTGATGTAGCGACAAGCCTCCTCGGGCGGAACATGAAGTGCGCCCAACCCTCGCTGAATCGTGGCGTCGCCGAAGAAGGCTGGCGTCGGGTAGCCGTGGCCCATCAGATCAACGGCAAGATCAACAAGGGCCTCAGGCGTCCCCGCGTGCCAGCAAACGCCCACCGTCGGGTAGATCATGCGCGTACGGCGCAGGGCCTCGAGGCACAGGGTCGACAATGCATTGGTGACGTCTTTGCCGTCAGCATCGCGCCCCCCCACCATCACGGACATCGCCAGACCATCGGGTACGTAGGCATTCACGGCGATGTAGAGGTGCTCGATATAGACAAGTGCACGCTCCGGAGTGAGAACGCCACGGGCGAGATCTGCCTCGTAGAAAGGCCAGAGTGTTCGATCGAGATGTCCCGGGACAACCAGCCAGGCACGATCGGCATTCATCACGCCAATCAGGACGAACCAGAGAAGCTGGATCGCCTCCAGGAAAGAGGTCGGGGGACGGTGAGCTATTGTGCGGCATGCGTTGGCTAGCACCCGCAGCTCCTTCTGGCGGCCCGGCGACGCCCCGGACACCGCAGCCGCCACCATCGCGGCTGCCCGCTCAATCATGAGCGAAAGGCCTTCTACCGCAGCTTGGAAGCTCTCATAGACAGCCGGATCGGCATCGCTTGCGCCCCCAAGGCACGCATTGCGCCGTCCACGAATCTGCTGGGCAAGCCCGTCGAGCCCCTCCCGCATGAGCGGACCCAGGTCCAGCTCACAGTGGCCGGTCTGTCCGGGAAAGTCGAGCTCATAGCGTGCGAGGTAAGCTTGCGCCGCCTCGACATCGCCAGCGGACTCATCCGCCTGGCTCAAGCGCCCCACAAGTAACTCGAGATCATCAATCTCGAAGCGCAGCGTAGCCAGCCGGTCCCGTGTCAGAAGG